>JASJDR010000221.1 GCA_030065615.1 Xenococcus sp. MO_188.B8
TCATCTGCTCTTTCTGAGTTCGTTCCTTTCAAGAATATTGCTCTCTCTATTCTCTCAACTTCTTTCTCAGCATACACTTGAGCTGTTTTATTTCTTTGACTATCTTGGATTTAAGCGAACCGTGAGTCAATAGTTTCAATATTGCTATCCAAACACCTATAGGGGAATGCCAGAGCCTGAACAGCATAGATGTTGAATATTGTTGCTTACTTGGTGTTATCACTGCGAATATGTAAATCTCTTTGCGGAAAGGGAATTTCGATGTTATGGGCGGCTAATGCCTTCCAGATGGCTCGATAAAGATCGCTCCTGACAGTTAACCGAATTTCAGGATTGTTAATAAAAACCGCGAGGCGAAAATCCACACTAGAATCACCATAACCCATTAAGTGAACATAGGGTTGGGGGTCAGTTAGCACTAGATGATGCTGCCGAGCTACATCTAGTAAAATTTCAATGACTTTCTCGGGATCGCATTGGTAGCTGACTCCCACTGGAACTAGAACCCGGACAACCTGATCTGTTCCCGTATAAGTCGTGACAATGGAGGTAAATAAATGTTGGTTCGGGACTATTTTTTCCACGTTGTCGAAGGTTCTGACTGTTGTCGCGCGAATGCTCACGTTTTCAACAGTGGAGGGTTCGCCTTCAACTTCTAGCATGTCACCGGGGCGCAAAGATCCCTCAAAGAGAAGACCAATTCCACTAATAAAATTACCAATAATTTCTTTCAAGCCAAAACCGATTCCCACTGATAGTCCGCCACTAATAGCTGCTAGGGCAGTTGAATCAAACCCTACGTAACCGAACAATAAGACGATTCCAATGCCGATCAAAAAGTAGCGTAAAATAATGGAGCTTGCTCGTACCGCCCCTGTTTTTTGCTTGGCTATGCGAGAAAAGAGGTATAAGAATGTTTGTTCAACTATGGTTGCACCAATTATCCAGAAATAAAGTCCTACTGTAATGGCGAAGATAGTGCCTAAAGTGATCGGGGTATCAAACAAGCGAATAACTACCACTTGAGATAATTTGTCTATGTCTGTTAACAAGCTGAGGATAGTGTTGATCGCAAACAAGATAAATAAAGGTGCAAAGAATTGGTAGCGATAGCGCCTGACCTCAGCAGAAGGAAAAATCTCATAGCAGAGCAGCAAAAAACCACGATAGAAAATAAAAGTCCACAGGATGTTGATGGTAACTGTTATTAGTCCGGCTCTCCAACCCCATTGGATAAAACCAGTTTTGAGACCGCTAACTACCATCAAACCAAAAACCGGGGTTAGCATAAAACTAAGTAAGTCAGTTACATAATGCTTAAAGGAAGGTTTGTCATCATTCAATTTCCCTTCATTGATTTCCCCTTCATTGATTGCTAAGAATCGCCTTCGCCATTGAACCAAGATTCCTTGAGCAATTAGCCACCCCAAGACTAGGCTAATGACAATACCCAACAACTGAAGCTGAACTAAAGGTCTTCCTAAAGCATGTAAAAATTTCCAGATAAGCTCAAAGATAGGGGTTAAATAAAAATTTGCCGTTTCTCTCATCTATTTCTGTTACTATTGCGTAAAGTTTTCAATGAAACGGAAGTCTGAAATTTCTATGAATTACTAAAAAACCAAGATTTCTCATTCTGCATTCTACTACTAGGGGTCTTCAAATTGAGCATTGACAGCTTGAGTGAGTTGACTGGCAGCTTCCTCAGGGGAAATTTCTCCGACCATCACCCTCTTATAAAAATCTTGACCATATTTTCTGATGATATTAATTTTTTCTGTCTGGTCTAAAGTAAATGCTATGGCTGTTTGAGATTGCTTTTGTAAAATTCCTTGGGTCGGAAACAGGCGAAGATCGACAGTTGCTTCTCTATTTGCTGGGATAAATGATCGCAATTCAGCAGCTAGGTCTGTTTGCTGTTGTTCATTAGCTAAAAACTGAGCAAATTTCAAGGCAATTTGGTTTTGATGATCGCTTGAGGTAGAACTGAACAACAAGCCATTTACAATCAAATGTGGTCCGGCGGGCTGATTTTCTTCTCCAGGTAATAGAGCAACTCCAAATTTATCGGAACCCAATGAATCTCTCAAAAAGGGAATTTGAAAAGAACTACAGACCATATAGGCTAAATCTTCCTCAATAAAAGCATTTTGTAGGATAAGGCTATTTTCGTTGAGAATGATATTAGGTTCGGTTTTGGCGTTTTTTAACCATTCCATCCATCTAATCCAACCTAATCCTTGGTCTAAAATCATATCTCCTTGGGCATCTAATAGTTGACCACCAAAAATCTGAGTTCCCCAAAAAGTATCCTCAAAATTGGATATTATCCCCACGGAATATCCTGCTCTAGATTGAGTAATTAGTTCTGAAAGGGTTTCTGGTACTTGCTTAACATTCTTCTTGTTATAGCATAAGGCTTGAGTCAATAACTCTAACGGCACTCCATACATTTTGTCTTGGGAGAAGAATTGATCGAGGGCTTCGAAGCGAAATTGCAAGAGATCGAGAGCATCTTTTTCAAGAGGACGCAACGCTTTTGCTTTAATTAGACGCAGAATATTGGTGGAATTGGTAAAGATAAGATCTGGACCTAAACCCTTGTCTAATTCACTCTCTAACTCTTTAATTAAATCCTGTTCGTCTTTGACTTCCGTGATGATCTTGACTTGGGGATAGAGCTTATTAAACTTTACAATGTAGTCGCTGAAAACTTCCCTGTATTGAGAAATTAAGGATTCTGGATAGTATTCCTCGTTAAAGCTCAGCCACAATAGGACTATTCCAGTATTAAGATTATCCAAAATTTCCTGGCTTGCACTACAACCTGTCAGGAGGAAAGTAGCAAGCAGAATGGAGAAAATCCTTTTTACCCAATACTTAATAATCATCTCGTTTTTAGGATCGATTCCCCTAAAATTTTATCCTAATTTATGTGATTGGACTGCTTCAAAATCAATAAATAGTTAGTCTTAAAAACCAGATACATCCCAAATTTTAACAATCTTGTCTTCTGCACCACTATAAAGAGTTTTGCCGTCAGGACTAAAAGAAACGGATTGAACCCATCCTTGATGTCCTGTTAGTGTTGCTAATTTTTGCCCTTTATTAATATCTATAATCACAATGTTCCCTTCTCTGCTGGCAGTAGCCAAAAGACGGTTATCTGGAGAAACAGCAACTTGATTGAGATCCAATGATGCTGCCCTGACACTCCATAGTTCTTTATCGGTACTTAAATCCCAAGCTTTAACAAAATTTCTCACTGCGGCGACAAGTTGTCTTCCATCTGAGGTGAATCCCAGACTATAGATGAAACCAGGCTGTTGAGGTAATGTCTTTAGTAATTCTAAGGTATTGCTATCCCAAAACTTAATTGTGCGATCTATTCCAACGGCACCAGTGACAAAAAACTTGCCATCAGGATTAAAAGCTACTGTTGTCACAGCTCCAACATCTTCGCCAAGATCCCTAATTAGAGTTCCTTGCTCTAAATCCCAGATTTTTATTGTCAACTCTTGACCACTAACACTGACGAGGATGCGATTATCAGGACTAATCGCCAAACCACTTATATTGTCAGTGTGTCCTTGCAGGGTTTTTATCATATTACCTGTTTCGGTTTGGTGGAGAAAAATTTGGTTTTGCTCGGCAACTGCAAATATTTTTCCATCAGAACTAAAGGCAATATTAGAGTAAGAGTTGATTTGCAAAGATTGTGAATACTTTATCTCTAAATTGTTTAAATTTACTGCTGTAATTTTCCTGTCATTTGAAGCGACAATCAGAGTTTTGCCATCAGGAGAAGTGTTTAATGTAACGATTGATTCATTAAAGCTTTTAATGTCTCGCACTGCAATTTGGGAAGCCGACTGAACAATTAAAGTATCTTCAATTCCTTGGGCAACATTTGTAGATAAGTGCGGGAGAAAAGTAAATACACTGATAAAAGTAGCACCAGCTAGGAAAGCGGATAGGCTTTTTTTAAGCATTTTTTATATAGGCTCAAGTTGTTACTTTAAATTTGTTTAATTTTATAAAAAAGCCAGAAAGTACGATCAATTTCTTTATCCATTACAATAGTAACCTGAGATGTTTAAAACTCAAATGTTGTTCGCAACAAACCAACAAAATTAGTGTCGTTACGACTGTCATTTTCAGGATTAACTATAACGTAAAAGCCGGGGTTGAGGAACATATGGTCATTAACTCGGTGACTATAAAAAGCCTCAATTTGCCAAGCACTGTTAGGGTCGGAATTCCCGTCTTTAATACTTGTTAGTTTGGGGGGCATTCCCACCACTAAACCAGCTTTGTTTCCCTCTTGAATGGCATCTAATACTACAAAAGTTAAAGCCCAGTTAAGAATATCAGCCTCATTGTTACTAGAAGCATCAAGAGCGCGAGTCCAGCCCAACCATCCTGCGAGGTTTAGCTGAGAATTAATTAGGGCAGTAGTTTGCAAGCCAAAGTTATGAGCCTGAGTAGGATTGCCATTAAAAGGATCGCTACTGAGACTACTACCGGTTTGACCAAAAAGAAAGACCCGATCTCTAGCAGAATAACTATAGAGGTAAGTTAAACCTAATATCCAATCCTCATTCAGTACGATTTCACTATTGACCCCCGTACTAAAACTACCATTAAACAAACCTCTGCCAGCCCTAGGCTCGGCGGCTTCATTGCCACTTCCTCTAGCTGAATAGCCTACCGCCAATCTTAGGCGATCGCTGGCAACATAACCAATACTAGCTCCAACTCCTCTCGGCTGGCGGAAGATGGGATTATAAATGGCAAACTGGGTAAATCCATCTTTAGTCCCGATTATATAGGGATTGAAGGTTTCAAAAAATTGCTCATCTAAGCCCGTACCAAAGGCACTGAGCACTAGGTAAAATCTTTCGGGAACTTCGTCATAGATAAAAGGTATCGAAGCAGTAAGGTATTGCAATTTGGTGATGGCTAAATTTCCCTCAGTTGCAATTTCGGTTTCCAAGCCCCCCATATTGGTCTGATCCTGAAGCGGGGGAATAATATCACCAGCCCGTAAACGAGTTCTCAGGCGATCTTTTCCTGTAAAACTAGTATCAAAATTTAGGGTAGTTCGAAAACCAAAAGTTGATTGGGTTAAATTACTGTTATTACGCTCTGGACTGTCCCGATTACCTTGAAAGTTGGGATTATTTGAAGTAATAGCTGTAAAAATTGCTTCGCCATTAAGTTTAGTAGTAGTGGAAAATTGATGATTTTCTAAGAAAGCGGTGCGACTTTCTAAGTTATCAACACGATCGCCTAAACTAGCAAGTTCGGCTGCAAATTCTTTTATCAGGCGATTTAGAGTTTCAAGATCTTCTCTTAAAACTGCCTCAGAAGAAGCAATCAAGCGCTCTATTTGTTTCAAACAAGCATTTAAACCTGCGGCAAATTCATAACGGGACAAAGCTTGATTACCACGATAGGTTTGATTGGGAAATCCGACAATGCAGCCATAACGTTCTACTAAACTGCGGAGTGCTTCGTAAGCCCAATCGTTAGGAGAAACATCTCGTAGTTGATTGACATTGGTTACTTGATTGAACGGCTCTCCTGCATTGTCTTGACTATGATTGTCCAATGGAGCGACGAGATCGAAATTTTCAGAGACATCCTGAGTAACTATAGTTTCAGCTTGAACAGGAATCCAAGTTGTTCCAACAGCGATCGCGATCGCCTTCGGAATTGCTAAAAAGACTTTGAGCTTTCTGATGAACATGTAGTAGGTTAGGTAGCCGACTATAATAGTATTTCCTAATAGGCTATTGGTGAATTCACCAATAGCTACATTCGCTCAACCTCCACCAACTATAGTGACAATTTCCAAGCGATCGCTATTTTGCAATTGAGTTTCAGCCCAAAATTGACGGTGCAATATTTCCCCGTTATACTCAACAGCAACTAAACGAGGATTAAGATTAATTTGTCTTAATAATTCTGGTAAAGTAATCGGCGATTTACAGGAATGAGGCTCGCCGTTAACTTTTAAAGTAATATCAGTCATTATCCTCTGACTTCATAATCATAATTGAGCAATAAAGTGGCGGACAACCGATCTAGGATTATCTGCTTGCATGATAGCGCGAACTACGGCAACTCTTGTCGCTCCAGTGCTTAAAACTTCATGTAAGTTAGAAACGTCGATGCCACCAATCGCGTACCAAGGAATCGGACAGTTGGCAGCGGCATATTTAAGATATTCTAATCCTGCGGGTTTTTTGTCGGGTTTAGTTGGAGTAGCGTAAACAGGTCCGACACCGATGTAATCCGCTCCTTCTGCGATCGCTGCTGCCATTTCATCAGGATTCGTGGTTGAGCGACCAACAAGTTTCTGAAAGCCCAAAACTTCTCTTGCTAAAGCGATCGGAATATCTTGCTGTCCCAGGTGAACCCCATCGGCATTAACTGCTAAAGCCAGATCAACGCGATCGTTAACAATAAGTAAGGCACCGTATTGATGGCATAGTTGGCATAATTGTTGTGCTTGGACTAAACGAATATTGTCATCAGCTTCTTTATCGCGATATTGAACCAGAGTTAAACCACCTTGTAAAGCAGATTCCACCGCGTCTAGTAAATCATCTGTAGGGGAAGTTACTAAATATAAATGAGCATTTTCTAGTAGCTTTAAGCGATCCTGATTTAAGAGATAACTCTCTAAGGCATAAACACGGTAACGCATCTGTTTACAGAGGACTCCCATCTGAGTCTGATATAATTTGCCATATTCTTCTAATACTCGCAAAGCTTCCTGAACTCTACAGAGATTTGCTTGCAATAAAGCCTCAATACTACTTCTGGTTTCTTCCTGAGGATGGGTTAAGTCTGTCCCCACATCTTCTGGGGTATTTCTTGCTTGACGGATTGCCGCCCCATGAAGTTGAGCCAACTCTTGTCGGATTTTCTTGCATTCTTCTGTAAGCTCGGGGTTATTTAAGCCAAAACGACACCATTCTTCAATAATCCGCAGTCCTTCTCTAGCACGATCTAAGTTAGCATCTAATATCCGATATACAGCTTGTTGCATATAAATTTGCTTTAAACATTATCACCTTACTGAGATTAACAAAACCTGAGAAACGATGCTTTAAATTATGAATTTTTTTATTCAATTTCTACAAGATTTAAGTAATAACTAGGTTTTTGACCAAGATGTAAGTACGTTAGCCTAAGACCCTTCGCGTAAAGCTAGAGCTTTACAAGCGCAAGTACCAATACGCGCTCGTCAATTGATGATGCTCGATTACTAAATTAAGAAAACCGCCATAGGTTTGACCCTTTGAGTTTTATAATGAACTTTAGTCATCAAAAAAGGAATCCAATAAAGATAAATAACGCATGATTGATGCTGCTTCAAAAGAAAAACAGATAATCAAACTCACGAGATCTCAGATCAAAAATTTTTTAACTAGATTTGCCTTGCTAATTGTTGCTCTTGGTTTAATTAGCGTATCTTGGATCTGGTCTCCTGTTGCTTGGGCGGGAATTGATGATGATCGATATGATGGTAACATTTATGTAGTCTATGCCGGGAATGGTTCTCTGGTTCCTCCTCCTCTAGATTTTGCCCAATCACGCGATCGCGAAATGCCCATAATTCTTGTTTATTATGTAGACGATAGTAGTGATTGTAAAAAGTTTTCTATCGTTGTTTCTCGCATCCAAAAATTCTATGGTCGCGCTGCTAGCATTATTCCTGTTACTGTTGATTCTATTCCTCTTAAAGCAAGTTATAGTACCGAAGAATTGGGATATTATTATCAAGGATTGGTCCCTCAAACAGTAATTCTCGATCAAACAGGAAAAGTTGTTTTTGATGAGCAAGGAGAGATTGCCTATGAAGAGATTGATGATACTTTACGAGAAGTTTTTGACTTATTACCTCGTTCGGAATCTGTAGAATTGAAACGTCGTTCTTTTAATGAGTTTAATTATGAATTAGTTAATTAATTATTGCTTCTTGGAAGAAATACAGATATGCGGGTTTCAACTGTAGCTAATGAATCCGAGAAACGCTATAACTATTAGGGAACATAAAATTACACTTATTAGAATGACCTAGGATCTACACTACAAGAAGGAACAAGGAATATCTCATCAAATTTCCTTTCTTATCTTCCTTGTTCCCTTTGTATTATCCTAACTCGTCATTTAAAAATTGACAGAGCAGTGGTCTTTTTTCTGTTAAAGAATCATTGATTCAAATTTTGCAAATTTTGATTTAAAGCAGCTAAACCATTAACAGCTCTAAATAGCTGATTGAGAGATTGGTTATAATTGATGATTGCATCAAGGCGATTTCCCCTAGCAGTAGTCAATTCGGTTTGAGATTGAATAACAGCAGTTTGAGTTCCCACACCGGCTTGGAAACGTAACCTTGCCAGCCTTAAACTTTCTTCTGCCTGTTCTACAGCTTTTTCAGAAGTTGCAATATTTTCTTTGTTAGCTTGTAGGGAGAAATAAGCTTGTTCTACTTCTAATCGAACCTGATTGCGTTGATTAGCAAAAGTAGTTTGATCGATTAATTTGTCAGTCTCTGACTGTCTAGACCTAGCTAAAGCTGTACCACCATCAAAGATTGACCATTGTAGTTGTGCACCCACGGCATAACCATCCGCAAAGTTTGCACGATCATCTAAGATTTCTAGAAACTCATAGTTAGCAAACAAATTTATTTGAGGTTTAATCGCAGATATATTAATTCTGCGCTGTTGTTCGTTAATTTCTCTACGAACTAATAACTGAGCCAATTCTGCACGATTATCATAAGCCAAAATAATTGTTTCTTCGAGGGATTGATCCCAGACACCTGCTTCTTGAATTTCATCAGCAGTTTCCAGATTGACTTGTTGACCCAAACTTAGAGTCTCGGCTAGTTGACGACGAGCTGTACTTTGGTTGGCGTTAGCAATCGTTAATCCTTGGTCGGCATTGGCTAATTCTACTTCGGCGCGTAAAACATCGAATCTGGTCCCTAAACCCGCTTGCTCTAGAAGTTGCGCATCTCTTAAGGTTTGTTGGGCATCTTCTACTGCTGCGGCAGCAATGTCTACTTGAGCATTGGAATTTTGCAGCTCATAATAATCCCTAGCGGCTTCAAAAAGCGCTTGTTCGGTAATTTGTTCTACTGTTAGTTCATTTAATTCAACAGTCTTTTTGGCTCGACTAATATCTGCACCTCTTCTGCCACCAGTATAAACGTTGTAATTAAGACTTAATGTCCCATCGAATAGATTTTCACTACCGTCGTCAATTATAGTACTAGGAACAGTATCAAAGTCCTCCACCCTTCTAGGATTAGTTGATCTAGCTATGTCTCTTTGACGTTGAGAAGCAGCTGAATTGGAGTTTTGATATCTAGTTTGAAAGCCAAGCGTAGGATATTTAGCAGCTCTAGCCTCTTGCAGTGAGTTTTGTGACCTTACTAAGTTTAATCTCGCTGTTTCTAAGTCTTTATTGTTCCTAATAGATAAAGCGAGAGCTTGTTCTAGGGTAAGAGGTTCATTGATATTAATTTCTACTTCTTCTGGTAGGCTAGGAAGATTTAAACGATTAGGATCTTGCTCCAATCTTTCGAATTCAGAAGCAGGCTCTGGTTCTTTTAGCTTATCAGCTTCTGATTCTATTGCCTCATTAGGTTCTGGTGCTTGATCAATTTGATCAGTTTCTGTAGCCTGTGATATTTCTAGAGATCTAGACTTATTGATCTGTTGCTGACTAGATATCCTGGATTGCTCTTGATTTAATTCTGACTGAGATTGGGTGATTAATATATTGGGTTGTAACTTTTGCGGCTTAATATTAGTTAATGCCTGGGGATTATGGCTTTTGGGTGGCTTATATATTGTTTGTGCCGTAGCGGAGGTCATGCAACTAGATAACATTATTGCACTTACTCCAATATTTTTGAAAATTAACTCTACTCTACTCACTCCTCACTCCTTAAATATACTCTGATACATTAAAGATATTCGTAAACTAATATATCTTAGATTAGTGATTCTGACTTTATCTTAAATAAGTATTTTTCTGTAAGTATCTTTTAGGAATAAATTGTAACAATTCAAGAATTTAAGAGTTATGGTTAATTTATATTTCTTCCGAAAGAAGACCCTCACTTTTAGTGATGGGATGAATTTCGGACAGGGTTTAACACTTTCCCCCCATGTTCGAGCAAGTAGTTTTGACGCATAATCTTTACAGAGCAAAAGTTTCAGTCGATGTATAATTAGTACATCTACCAATTAAGCAAAAACCAAGCAAGGTAGAAAAGTACCTAGAAAACTGAATATATGCGGTTCTGTACAGAAAGCGGTGCGACCCCGCGTTATCCTAAAGGACTACCTTCGGGGCGTGCGAGCGGTATCCTTTAGGGCGGCGAAAGACGCAAGCGGTCAGACCCCGCGCCGCCGAAAGGCGCAAGGGAATGCTGACCAAGAGAGGGAACGCGCACCAAGACAGCTTGTGCAGGTAAAATATTCAAGCAAAAGGTTAAGAACTTTTTCTTGGTGGGCGTGCTTTAGACGAGGAAACCTCGTCAAGTTCCCACCGCTGTTTCACTGTAGGGTCGGGCTGACCCGAACAGGCTACTTGCAAAAGTAGCAAAAAGCTTGCGGATCGACCTCTGGCAGGGATGTGTTTTCACTTTCGCGCTTTGTTCTCATCTAGTTAAGTCGGGATGAACCAAGAATACCTCGCTTTAGCGACGGGAGCGTCAATTTCTCATCCATCTTGCATGAGCAGGTTAGTCATTACCCACAGCGTGAGAAGGGCTGTTTCCCTGAAAAAGCTCCTCTCTAAGAACACGACGAAGATCATTCTCGGTCAATGGTTGTTGAGTTGGCTCTCTCAGATAAGCCTTCAAAGCTTCATTAATTAATGTTTGATAACCAAGACCTTTGGATTCTGCTCTTTTCCGAAAACTATCTAAAATATCATCATCTAAGTAAATAGTAATACGTGTTTTCCCCTTAGATGGAATAATAGCACCACGCTTTCCTTTGGAGAAATCATACTCCTTTCTCATAAGCTTTTGCCTCCTGTCGAGTTGCGCGACGAGCATAAATTAAGCGAACTGCATCACCACGCATAGTGTAAACAACGACCAAGAGTAGTCCTGAGTTACCCATTCCCACTGCGATGAAGCGTTCTTCACCTATTGAATCAGGATCAACATCATGAATGGCAAGAGGATCAAAAAACACTAATTCAGCTTCAGCAAATGAAATACCGTGCTTTCGCCAATTTGTTTGGGCTTTTTGAGGATCATATTCAAAGGTCATACATATATTATATGTATATTGAAAGTCTTGGACAATAATATTTCTGGGATTGAGCGATCGCGTTTTTGGAAAAGGGGGTAAAATTAGCTACGATGGCGCAAGATGTCTATTTACAAGGACTTAGTTACAGTTATCTCGCTGAAGCTTATTACAGTATTGAAGACCTCAAAAACAGTTTCTATCATGGCTGTTTGGACAGCTATCTTATCAAACAAATTAATTCTCTTGAATGGCGCAAAAGTGCTGGCTTAATAACTATTATTAAGAGTCAATTAGGTAATGTTGCTTTTGACCAGTTATTATCTGAAATGCGATCACAAATAATTGCTGTGATTGGGGTTGATGGTTATGATTATATCCCTCAACTTTTAAAAGAATATTTAAATAATTAGCTTTATGTATCAGGATAAGAAATCAACAGTGACAGTCAATGGTGTGAGACCAATCATCAGAAAAGTCGATTCTTTAGTCTTTGTGTCTTCTGCACAGAAATGTTAGACAAAATTAGCAAACTCAAGCATCACAGATCTCTGAATTTAGCAAAGAAGCAATACCTAAAAGTAGAGCCTTTGCTTCGTCCAGTCTCTAAGTAGAAGTTGTGGAAAGAAACGTTCAGCTTTTGCAACAAAACGATTAAGGAGCCAACCTGTTTCTGAACTAGGTGAGATAGTTTTGAGAAGCAGATCAGGTTCATATCGAACTGAACTACCAAGAATGAACATTGCAACGTAGTAGAATGAAAGACGAGGCCATGAACTAAATTTATCGTTTTTGGGAAGGTTATACCAACGAGCTACATCTATAAATCTAAGATCATCCCATAAATGTTGATGTAAAAAGTTGCCAACTTTCTTATCTGATCGAGAGAGGTTTAATTCTAGAATAGTCCCTTGACTTGCTAATTTGCAAATGCTAGATAATTCTGGGAACCAGTTCTTCCACTCCGAACGAAAAAGATTTTCATCTTGAACAGCAAAATTTAGATTGACTCTCCCGTCACTATACACATACACATTAATAGTCAAAACTTCTGATTGGAGAGCAAGAATACTGTCTGATTTTAGTTCTGGAATACGAGAAAGACATTCTGAAAGAGTAATTGTTGTTGAACCACTAATTTCAACACCATAATGATTTAAGAACTCCACGAATGTACCTTTCTTATTAAGCTTAGCGCTAGTCTCCAGGATGCTTTTTCCTGGTTCCCATGTTAAACCATGACTTTTTGAACTAATTTTTTCTGGGCCAATTGCCAGGTAAGCTCGCATCAGGTTGAGGAATGAATAGTATAGGAGCATAGGAGATGTCAGCAGTGAAGATGTATCAGAAGCATTTCGAAATTCTAACGCCTGCATCAATCGTGTTGATGCATAGTTGATATAATAAGCCCAATTATCGTTTGTATTATCTGGTGTCAGTCTCTTGAGATTTTCTTCATTACCAATGCGTTGAACGAAAGACCAAACCTCTTCAAGCGGTTGTTCGGATTCAAGAACTCATCCTATTTGAAAAGAACCAACAAGTTGAATCATTTATGTAAATAAAATCTAAGTAAAAGAATTCTGAAATACTAATTAATATATGTGATAGCAGCTTAAAGGACATCGAAAAATTGGCTGATTACATAATTGCACTTAAGCTTTCTAGATGCCGGCCTTGTTCGATTTTATGCAACTTAGGTGTGTCTAAGCTTAATTAAACTTAGAAGTCGTCCAGAAACAAGTTCCAACTAGCTTTTAGACTATGTATGGAATATGTGAGCTAAAAATCCGAAGTTATTTTTGGACGACTCCTTA
>JASJDR010000222.1 GCA_030065615.1 Xenococcus sp. MO_188.B8
AACTCCAAAATACTGAATCTAGCCCCCCTAGCCCCCCAAGTTTGGGGGGAACAAGATTTCAAAGTCCCCCAGAATTGGGGGATTTAGGGGGCAAAAATCTCAGAGATGAAACACAAGAGACTTATGTGTACACGGTAGAGGCTAAAGCAGGGGGAGCAGGTAACTTTGAAATGTATTAAACCGCGTCTAGTTTGCAAACTATAGTTTTTGTGATTGTCTCGGGAAAACGGAACAGGTTTTACGAGCTCTATCTTCTATTTCAAAACTCCAGTTTTCAATGTGGACACGGTTTATGATTTTAAGATTTAAAGATTTAATTTTTTGCTCTTGTTAAGGTTGGTGTCATTTTTGGTTTAGAGAGTCAATTCAAACTCATATTTATTGATCAATAACTCAATTACTAAATCGTGTATTTGTTCTAATTTGAAAAAGCAGATGGTTTTTTCTATAATTTCTGGATTATGGTGATAAGTCCAATATGTATATGTTTTTGTTCAACTCTTTGAGTTTTTTGATTACTAATGACAATTTCTCTAGAATTCCCTAGTGGACCAGTACCTCTCAATTCTCCTCTTTATATCGAACGAAAATCCATAGAAAAACTGGCTACAAAGGAGGTCGAGCAACCAGGAAGCGTCATTCGTATTAAAGCCTCCAGAAAGATGGGTAAAAGCTCTCTATTAGCTAGGATTATCGCTCACGCTCAGAATTGTGGTTATAAAACTGTTAGTTTGGACTTTCAGCAAGCAGAAGAGTCAGTCTTTGCCAATCTTGAGCAATTTTTACGTTGGTTTTGTGCCAACATAAGTCGGCAGTTGGCTCTCAAACCGATGCTGGACGATTATTGGGATCAGGATATGGGTAGTAAGGTGAGCTGCACTATCTATTTCGAGGGGTATCTGCTAGAGCAAATCAACAGTCCTCTAGTCTTGACATTAAATGAAGTCAATCGGGTTTTCGAGCATCCCAAAATTGCCCAAGAATTTCTCCCACTGTTACGATTCTGGCATGAACAGGCAAAACAGGTCGAGGCCTTCAGTAAACTTCGTTTAGTAGTAGTTCACTCTACAGAAATTTATGTTTCCTTAAATATTAATCAATCTCCGTTTAATGTAGGATTACCTCTCAAACTGCCAGATTTTACCTTGGAACAGGTGCAGGATTTAGCATTACTCCATGGTCTAAATTGGGCAGAAGGTGAGCTAGGGAAGCAAAGCTTGGCACCCCTGATGAGAATGGTTGGGGGACATCCTTACTTAATACGTGTTGCTTTATACTACCTCTCTCGATCAGAGGCGACATTGGAGGGACTATTACAAGAGGCTCCTACCCAAGGGGGAATTTATAGTGACTATTTGCGGAGTCATTTGCTCCAACTGGGAACAGATCCCGAACTAGCCGCAGCACTAAAAAAATTAATTACTGTCGAGCAAAGTGTACGATTAAAACCGATAATTGCCTATAAGTTAGAAAGTATGGGGCTGGTGAAGCTGAATGGCGATCAATGTACTCTCTCGTGTCAATTGTATCGTCTATATTTTGAAGAGCAAAACTGGACACGAGAGGAGAGGAATAATGTTCTCATTCAGGAGTTGAGACAGGAAAACGAAAAGTTAAAGGATTTGATTAACATAGATCCTCTCACCCAAATCCCCAATCGGAGACACTTTGACAGCTATCTTCAAACAGAATGGCGACGAACGGTTCGTGAAGGAATTCCCCTATCACTGATTTTGTTGGATCTCGACTTTTTCAAACTTTACAACGATACCTATGGACATCAAATGGGAGATATTTGTTTGCAGCAAGTGGCGCAGGCTATCAGTGATTGTCTGAATCGTCCCGCTGATTTACCTGCTCGTTATGGAGGGGAAGAATTTGCTGTAATCCTTCCTAACATAGATGCAAGAGGCGCTGTTCATATTGCAGAAGAAATCCGTAACAAAATCAAAGCTCTGGCAATTAATCATATTAAATCTAAGATTAGTTTAGGAATGGTCACTTCTAGTTTAGGCGTTGCTAGTACTATTGCTAAATTATCTCAAGATCCAACATTGCTAGTTAGGGAAGCGGATCTGGCACTTTATAAGTCTAAAGAAAAGGGGCGCGATCAAGTTACCCTCAGTCCGGTTTTAAATTTTAGATTTTCCTCTTGCGACGAATCGACCAATCTTCGAAATTATGCGTAAAGTAATCGCTAAAATCAGTTTTAATCGGCACAGCGCCAACCATTGATCTTTTTTCTGGATTTTTGATCATCCCAAAGCTTTTTATCCTACAATCTGAGAGAAGTTCAGCGGTAATTTAGCAAGCTACCAATCTTTTTCCATCAATCAATAGAACTCTGCATCCCTTTGTCTGAAGGCTGGCTGCTGCTACTGGGGACAGAATCATTTTGCTTTTCGATCAGGACACTTTTTCTCCTGGGAGTTAGCACTGGCTTCACAGGTAGCAATTAGCTTATTCTGCTCAGTCAAATTATATTGATATCGATAATCTTTAACAATGAAATCTTATGATATATCAAGTCGGCGGTAGTCTAACACAAGATGCTCCCAGCTATGTAGAGCGACAAGCTGACTCTCAAATCTATGAGGCACTAAAGCGGAGTGAGTTTTGTTATGTCCTCAATTCTCGACAAATGGGCAAGTCTTCCCTGTTGGTCAGAACCAGAAATCGACTGCAAGAAGAAGGGTTTAAATGTACTACTATTGATTTCACCAGTATCGGAAGTGAAAATATTACGCAACAGCAGTGGTACAAGGGATTAGTTGGGGAATTATGGCGAGGGTTCCAGCTTTTAAGCAAAGTAAATTTAAAAGTTTGGTGGCGCTCTCAAGAAGATATCTCTCTAGTCCAGAGGTTAAGTCGGTTTATTTCCGATGTTTTGCTGGTACAATTTCCTCAGGAAAGACTAGTTATTTTTATCGACGAAATAGATAGTCTCCTCAGTCTACCTTTCTCCATAGATGATTTTTTTGCCCTAATTCGCTTTTGCTATAACCAAAGAGCACTCGATTCTAAATACAAGCGCATTACTTTTGCTATTTTCGGCGTAGCAACTCCGTCGGACTTAATTCAAGACAAAAAAAGAACACCATTTAATATTGGAGTTGCCATAGAACTCCAGGGATTTAATTGGGTAGAAGCTCAGCCATTACTTAAAGGACTAGAGCTTAAGGAAGATTCTAGTAAAGCAGTTCTCAATGAGATTATATTTTGGACAGGAGGACAGCCATTTTTGACACAAAAATTATGTCAATTATTGATGAAAGATCTAGGTCGACCTATGGCTGGTTCTGCTCCTATGATTACTCCTGGGAATGAAGCATCTTGGGTAGAAAGTGTCATCAGAACTAAGATACTCCACAAATGGGAAACCCAGGACGATCCAGAGCATTTAAGAACAATCCATGACAGGATTATGCTTAATGAGCAGTGGACAGGAAGAATGTTAGGACTCTATCAACAAATTTTACAAGGGTTTAAAATTGAAACCGATGATAGTAGAGAACAAAATGAATTAATCTTGTCGGGTTTAGTCGTCAAACAACAAGGGTTACTTCAGGTCAAAAACCGAATTTATCAAGAGGTATTCAACCTGCAATGGGTAGAAAAACAACTGGGTTTACTTCGCCCTTATTCTCAGCTGTTTAAGGCTTGGATAGCATCAAATCAGCAAGATGAATCTCGTCTGTTAAGAGGACAAGCATTGAAAGATGCCCAATTATGGTCTCAAAATAAAATTTTAAGCGACTTAGATTATCGGTTTTTAGCTGCCTCTGTTGAATTCGATAGGCAAGAAATTCAACTGAAATTAGAAGCTGAACGAACTAAAGAAGTTGAAGCCCGACTAGCTCAAGAGGAAAAAACTGCCAAACTACAAAGATACTTGCTAGGTGCGGTAAGTATCGCCTTAGTCTTTAGTACCGGATTAGGGTTGACAGCTGTCTGGCAATATCGGAGAGCCCAAAGCAATAGACTAGAAGCACAAATCAGTGAGCTTAAAGCGATCGCGAAATCATCTGAAGCTCTCTTTGCCTCAGATCAAAGGTTAGAGGCACTTATCGCAGCAATCAAGGCCAAGAAACAACGGCAAAAGTTAGGTGGAACAGCAGCAGAAACCCAGAGCCAGGTAGAACATGTTTTGCGGCGTGCAGTATATGGGACAGTTGAATCCAACAGCTTTTCAGGACATAGTGCTTTAGTTTGGCAAGTCGTTTTCAGCCCCGATGGCAAATTAATTGCTTCGGCTTCTGATGACAAAACAGTCAAACTTTGGCAGCGTGATGGCACTTTACTCAAGATCCTAGAAGGTCATAGTGCTGGTGTTAAAGGAATGGATTTCAGCCCCGATGGCAAATTAATTGCTTCGGCTTCTGATGACAAAACAGTCAAACTTTGGCAGCGTGATGGTACGTTACTCAAGACCTTAGAAGGACATAGTGCTGGGGTTTGGGGAGTGGATTTTAGCCCTGATGGGAAGATGCTGGCCTCAGCAAGTGCGGACGGCAATATCAAACTCTGGAACACTGATGGTACGTTACTCAAAACCCTAGAAGGGCATAATGCTGCAGTTTTGAAAGTCTTTTTTAGCCCCGACGGAGAGATACTGGCCTCGGTGAGTGAGGATAAGACCGTCAAACTCTGGAACAGAGATGGCACTTTACTCAAAACCCTAGAAGACCATAGTGCTACAGTTTTAGATGTTGCTTTTAGCCCCGACGGAGAGATGCTGGCCTCGGCTTCTGACGACAACACAGTAAAAATCTGGCAGCGTGATGGTACTTTCGTGAGAAATCTAGAGCATAATACGGCTGTTTTAGATGTTGCTTTTAGCTCCGACGGAGAGATGATCGCTTCAGGGAGTGCAGATAAGACAATCAAACTCTGGAAAACTGATGGTACATTGCTCAAGAACCTAGGAGGTCATAGTGCGGCAATTTGGGGAGTTGATTTCAGCCCCGATGGGAAGATGTTGGCTTCGGCTTCTGGAGATAAAAAGGTCAAACTTTGGCAACTAGATAACAAGTTGCTAAGTTTCATAAGAGGGCATAGCACTGTAGTTTTCAGCATAGCGTTTAGTCCAGATGGAGAGATACTCGCCTCAGCTTCTGGAGATACAACGGTCAAACTTTGGCAGCACAATGGTATTCTGCTGGGGACTTTAGAAGAGCATAGCTCTGGGGTTACTAGCTTAGATTTTAGTTCCAATGGCAAAACAATTGCTTCTGCCAGTATGGACAAAAATATCAAACTCTGGAACACTGATGGAACCTTACTCAAAACCCTAGAAGGACATAGTGCTGGGATTTGGGACGTGGATTTTAGCCCCGATGGGAAGATGCTTGCTTCAGCAAGTGCAGATAACACAGTTAAACTCTGGAACTCAGATGGAACCTTACTCCAGACCCTAGAAGGTCACAATGCGGCCATTTGGGGCATGGATTTTAGCCCCGATGGGAAGATGCTTGCTTCAGCAAGTGCAGATAACACAGTTAAACTTTGGAACACTGATGGAACCTTACTCCAGACCCTAGAAGGTCACAATGCGGCCATTTGGGGCGTGGATTTTAGCCCCGATGGCAAAATCCTTGCTTCAGTAAGTGCGGACAACACAATTAAACTTTGGAACACTGATGGAACGTTACTCCAGACCCTAGAAGGTCATAGTGCGGCAATTCGGGGAGTTGATTTTAGCCCCGATGGCACAATGCTCGCCTCAGCCAGTGCAGATAACACAGTTAAACTTTGGAACCCAGATGGTACCTTACTTAAAACCCTAGAAGGACATAGTGCGGCCATTTGGGGCGTGGATTTTAGCCCCGATGGGAAGATGCTAGCTTCGGTAGGAGAAGACAATACAGTGTTTCTGTGGAATTTGGAGCAGATTCTCCCTCTTGATGAACTCAACTATGCCTGTGATTGGGTTCAGGATTATCTGCGGACTAATGTAGAACTCTCAGAAAGCGATCGCAATTTATGCAAGAAACAGTACTGATTAATTATTAATTAAATTGCTCTCTTTCCTGGGTTTGGCTCCAAAATGCTCAATCAGCAATTTGCGCAATATAGGAATGAGATCTTCGCAAGCAATTCCCTTCTGCACACAAGTACCAAGTTGAGCATCGTTACCAACTTGACCACCCATGTAGAGATCGACCTGTTCGACCGTTCTGCCATCCTTGTGTCCCTTGGCACCCATCAGTCCGATATCGGCAATTTGCGGTTGACCGCAGGAGTTGGGACAACCAGCCCAGTGAATTCGCACCGGTTGCGGCAACTCTAATTCCGCTTCTAAGACCCTAACTATCTCCAAAGCTCGATTTTTGGTTTCAATCAAGGCAAAGCTGCAAAATTGAGAGCCAGTGCAAGAGACCAATGACTGCTCTAGAGGGTTGGGGTTAATTGAAAACTTCTGGAGTAGCGGTTCGGCTAAGAAGACATGTAGGTGGGAATCGGGAATATTGGGAATAATCAAATTTTGCTCCACCGTCAGGCGGATTTCACCATTACCATAAACTTCAGCTATTCGCGCCAATTCAAACATATTCTGGGCATACAGCCTGCCAATGGGTACGTGCAAGCCAACGTAGTTCAAACTTGGTTGTTTTTGCTTAAAGACACCGATGTGGTCGCGCTTATACCAGTTCATTTCGTCTTTTTCGGCAGCTAGGACGAGAGGATGAGCAAATTGTGTTTCTACCGCAGACCTGAATTTTGCGATGCCCCATTCATCAATTAGCCACATCAACCTTGACTTTTGCCGATGGGTACGCAAACCATAGTCGCGATACACAGTTAAAATAGCTCTGCACAGGTTAACTACGTCTTCGTTGGGAGGTACCCAAACATTTAGGGGAATTGCTGCTGCACAACGCTTGGCAGAGAAGAAACCGCCGACAAGCACATTAAAACCCAGTTGTCCATCTTTATACGCTGGGACAAAAGCAATGTCATTAATTTCAGCATGGACTGAGTTATCTCGACCACCTTCAATGGCAATATTGCATTTGCGGGGTAAGTTGGTGAACTCGATATTTCCCTCACCTTTATTGGTAATCATGTCCTGCACTTTCTGAATTAGCTCCCGCGTGTCAATTAGCTCATCGACATCAATTCCTGCTACGGGAGAGCCTGTGATATTACGCACATTATCCATCCCAGACTGAACTGAAGTCATCCCGGCATCTTGTAAACGCTGGAAAATATCTGGCACATCTTCAATCCGAATTCCTCGCAGCTGAATATTCTGTCTAGTGGTAATATCGGCGTTGCCTTGATCGCCATAGCGCTGAACAATCTCAGCTAGCACCTGCATTTTATGGCTGGTGAGGATGCCGTTAGGCGTGCGCATCCTGAGCATAAATTTGCCAGGAGTCACGGGTCGAAAGAACAGACCGACCCACTTCAGTCTTTGCTCAAGGTCAGTTTTGTCGATCGCTTTCCAGCCAATTTGAGCGAAATGTTCGAGTTCTTCCTTTACCGCCAGTCCATCTTTTTCTGCTTTGAATCTTTCAAACTTATTCTGGGTCTTTTTCTGGTCGGGTTTGACTGCTGAATTTACCATGGGTTTTTCCTTACAAAAATTGCTTATTATCCTGGTCGGATTGTCCATCCGAGGCATTATCTGTAGCATCTTTCATCTGATACTCTGGTTAGACACTATCTTGGAATTCGCGAGCCATAATAAGAGCCCTATTGCGCATCACTTAGCGGCTGGTCACTATTAAAAATCTCGCGGGCTAGTTTCCAGTCGCCGTTAGGCTGCTGATCCAAGATATCAATGAAATTGCCCATTTTATAAATCACTTCACCCTCCGCTTTAGGGGTCAGCGTAAGCCTATATTGACCTATGATAAACGCCCAATTACCTGCCACCTGAATCTCTTCGATAGAGCAGATGAGGTGATAATTTTTGAATGGAGCGAGAAAAGACTTGGTCCACGCGCTAATAGCCTCTTTCCCGCTGATCTTTGGCTCGTTAGACGGCATAATCACGGCATCGTCAGTTATGATAGCTAACAAATTTTCCAGGTTACCGTCATTGAACATAGCGATCATCTGCTTAACAAAAAGTTTGATCGCTTCCAGTGCAGTTTTGGGCACAGATTTAGATTTCAACATGATGCGATCCTCCTTAGTTAGATCTGGTAAAAGAGAATTTGTTTGGCAACTAAACTAAACATATTTGGGATTCAAACATCAATCAGTTGCCGGGTGGCAAGTTAGAACTTTCAGTTTGAGGGTGGTCATAATTGATTTCCGATAGCGTCTGTTATCTTCACTAGCAATCTGATTGGATTTTGTTTCCCAATTTTTTAAGTTTTTATTCTTGACAAGAAGCTAATAATATGATCTCATAGCTACAATTTAATTATAGAAAAAGCGAAACTCAGTCTCCAACAGCATTTAGCTATTAGGGAAACCGTCATAGAAGGTTGCTTAAAACCGAAAGGGTGCGACTCTTTCTGAGTAAAGTTTTATAACGAAACTATAGGATTGTCAGAAGATACTGGTATTTTGTGTGAGTTGGGAGTAGAGACCTATGGATTGGGGGAGAGATATCCAGTAATTGGTCTGTCCCAGTGTAGCAATTGAGAACTATAGTTAAAGATGCCGAGATCTCTAGAAGAAGACTACTTTCAGCAAGCTCATGAGCAGTATCAGCAGCTGATCAAAACCTTAATAGAGGAAGATAGTCAAGGATGGGAACATGGTCAAATAGAAAGCTATATCAATAACAGTGGCACAGAATTACTGAGACGTCTGTTGCAGGGACATCTAGATTTACGCTACGCCCAAGAAGAGTATCAAAAGGAAGTCATAGGGACAGATGGGGAAAAGCGCCCTCATCGAAGGAAGAAAACCCAAAGAAAACTAGAAACACTCTTTGGGGAAGTAGTGGTGACCCGCGTCGGATATAGCACACAAAAGCCAGAAGTGAGTGCCCTCTATCCGACAGACGGGAAGTTGAATTTACCACCAGATAAGTATTCCGATGGTTTACGTCGTCGAGTAGCCGAAGAAGCCTCCAAGGTATCCTTTGCCGAGACCAGCAGTACGATTGCTGCCAATACAGGTGGCGCAGTAGGAAAACGACAGTGCGAAGAAGTAACAGTCAAAGTGGCATCCGACTTTGAGGAGTTTTATGCTCAAAGGAGTCGGAATCAAACGGCAGCAACTAATGACCTCTTGGTGCTGACGAGTGATGGCAAAGGGATCGTGATGCATTCAGAAGATCTGCGAGAAGCCACGGCAAGAGCAGCCCAAAAATCTTCATCAGCGGGTCAAACCCGCCTCAGTCCTGGTCAGAAGCGACAACGCAAACGAATGGCCACTGTAGCTTCGGTCTATTATGTGCCGAGATATCAGCGCCGAGCTGAAGATATTATCGGTGACCAGCGTGACCCCCCAGAACGACCGAAGATTCATCACAAGCGAGTCTGGGCTAGTGTCCGCCAAGATGCCCAGACAATAATTGTCAGTGCCTTTGCCGAAGCTCTTGGTCGAGACCCCCAGCAAGAGCAAGACTGGGTGGTGCTAGTAGATGGAGAGCCTCATCAGTTGAAGACCATTAAAGCAATGGCTCTCAAACAGAAGCTACAGCTCACCATTGTGCTGGATTTTATTCATGTTTTAGAATATCTCTGGAAAGCTGCTTATTGCTTTTGCTCATCGGGGAGCGAAGCCGCTGAAACTTGGGTGCAGGAGCGAGCTTTAAGAATACTTCAAGGTAAAGCTAGTGATGTTGCTGCAGGCATCAGGCGCAGTGCCACGCTTCAAAAGCTCTCCTCAAAGGAGCGAGAAAATGCTGACAAAGCTGCTGATTATTTATTGAAGTATCGCGAGCATCTGCGGTATGATAAGTATTTAGATCAGGGATATCCGATTGCTTCCGGTGTGATTGAAGGCGCTTGCCGTCATTTGGTCAATGACCGCATGGATATTACCGGCGCTCGCTGGCGACTTGACCGAGCTGAAGCTGTACTACGGATTCGAGCTCTCAGAGCTAGTGGTGATTTTGATGAATATTGGCAATTCCATAAGATGCAGGAATTTCAGCGTAATCATATCAACAAGTTTCAGAACCCAGAAAGACTGTTAGCCATTTGAGCTTATTACTTTAAAAGAGCCTCACCCAAACCGAAAGGATTTTCCCCCGAATTAATCAGATTCTAGAAGTCCGTGACATCCACCCTCGAACTTTACTAGTTACAACTATTGCTGGTTTTGAGTAACTGAATTGAAGGCTTAAATCATGGCACAACCTGCCAAAGCAGCAAAAACCCCAAGTGTCAGTCGGAAAAGTTGAGCAAAAGCCTGAATCATACTTATCCCATCACTGGAGTCGGGGAAGTCGGGGGTGGATAACATGATTCTTCTTAGTTGTGAAGCATACTAATAAAAAGCAGCTAAAATTCCTTGCAATTCCTGGAAAAGCTCGATTGAAGCCTCAATCTCGTCTTTTTTAATAGAAACGCTTTCGACATTGATTCCCAAAGGAATTTGTAGGTCCTCGATGGACTCTAAAATCCGCCTCAAAGTGGAGCAACAAACTTCTAGAGATTTCTTTAGTGGAGACTGAGCCGAAAAAATTTCTCGTTCGGCTTCTCGGGGGAAATTTACTCCCAACCACTTTAAAAAGTGTAACGTCTTCAGATGCCCGCAAGGGGCAAAGGTCAAAATAATTCGCACAGGAGATAGATTGAGTTCTTGACATTGCTGGGAATAATCTTGAAGTAGCTGAATAGTTGCTTCAGGTTGATACACTACTTGGGAGGTGAAGAATTTCATTCCCCATGAGGATTTTTCCCTCAGTTTTAGATGTTCTTTGCCCTTAATGCTATGACGCTCGGCAATTGTTACACCACCAAACACAAAATCATACTTATGGTCGGCGATCGCTTTTGAGGCTTGGGAGAGGGTTGGCCCTGGGTAAGCCATCTGGGATGTAGAACCACCTACCAAAGTAAGATAGCGAAGACCAAATTGCTGCCAAGATTGATCCAGCCATGCTGAAAAATCTGCTCTCGGATGATGAACCACACACTTGTAATTAATAATTTCTGTGCCGGTTAAATTCTTGATAATTCGGGCATATTCTCTCGCATCAACGACCGGCAGAAAAGGGAAAGGTCTTGCTATTGGAGTCCGGCCTTCCTCGTCCTGAATATCGTAAATGTTAATCGCGTCTAGATTCAAGGGGGATAATCTTGCCGTTAATTTTTCTGCGATCGCATAGATCTTTTCTGGAGATAAACCCTGTCGCGGAGGAGTGGTGCCGTATAAATATAGTCCTCTGTGGTTATTCAGCAACTTTGACCGTAATTCCATATTAAACTGTTGTCAATGAGAAATTTTAGGAAGAGAGTCGCTCACAGTTTTCCTAATTAACACCTTTTTGGGCTACCAAATATAAGGTTATATTGATACTTTATCTGGCTAATTTCAATTTAGGGAATACATTTGTGCTATAATTCAAAATGTAGGCGACTAAAATCTCAACAAAATAATTATTGCTAATTCTAAGGGCAAGCCTTTTGATAAGAATCAGTAATAATAAGTTATCAAAAAGTTTGACGGTTTTGACCATTAAAAAATCGTCCAGAGAAAAGTTCCAACTCGCTTTCAGAGTTAAGAGATAATGTGTGAGCTAAAAATCCGAATAAAAATCCGAAGTTAATTTGGAAAGCTCCGCAGAACATTTCCTCACAGCCAGGTCGATATTATTATGCCAAGGGAAATTATTCTTCCTCTCTTTGGCAGAATTTGTTGAAATAACAAAGATTGAGTCGCTACCAAGGCAACGAATTCACGCTTGTTGCTGGCTCGAATTGTAGAACTATTTTATTGATTTATCAAGACCTTCTCTGTTTTCCAGGGATTCCCCTATACTTGAGTGACTTTTGATGTAGCTCCCTGGAATTCATAAAGAGCGTCCCATAATTTGACAATGTTAGCAGTAAACAACAACTGGGAAGTCCTTAATGTTACTAAGGATAAAGTTAATCAGGAACATTTAATACAGTTAGAAAGTGAAAAGATCGGAGGGCTGATTATACGGGACTTCTATCCCAGGAAAGCATGTATTGAGATGTCCCAATATTTGTTAACCGAACCATTTGATAGTAAAAAACCCGCAGATAACGTAGAAATATTCTTTTTGGGAGTTAATATGACTGATATCTCAGATGACAAAGAAGAATATTTTAGACTAGCGGAGAAATCATGGAAAGACAGGAAAGAGCTCATTAAAAGACTGAATGTACCCGATCCTGTGCAACAAGCCATCAAACTGTTCTCCAAGATCTGGTCTGCTGAAGTAAAAATACCAGAAGAAGATGGTAGGCTTCTATTCTGTGGAAACTTCCGCCGCATCAATGGGATAGATATTCACATGGATTGGGCTCCATTTCTCTTCCCACAGTGGAATAGCTTGTCAAGCATCAGTGAGCAGTATGCCTTGAATATCTTTTTTCAGGCTCCTGAGGTTGGAGGAGAACTTGTTGTCTATAAACAGACATGGACTGAAGATGATGAGATATTTAGGTACAAAGAAAGAAACCTGGTTGGCTTTAACCGTGCTGTTTTAAGGGGGAAAACGGATTGCGCAGTGATTAAAGGTCAAGAGGGATGGGCCGTGCTTACTAAAACTCGCCACTATCATGAGGTCTGGCCTCAAGAAGAAGCTGAAATCATTGGCCATCGATTTGTGTGTAGTAACTTCGTGGGTAAAACTCAAGATAACTCACTGATTTTTTGGTCGTAGAATACCAAACACGACCAGAGATGAGAGCTAAGTCAAGTCGCTTCGCGACAATTCAAAATTATCAATTATCAATTCAACACCTCGATTGGGTAAGCGGAGCGACCCTGCTGTTTATCCAGAGCACCGATCTGGACAAGCCCAGCTCCGTGTTCTGGGCTTCGTAAGCAGCCAAGGAACGCGCACCAAGAGAAGGAAAATATTTTGGATTTTTTTCGTTCTGAAGAACGAGGCTTGTATCCTTAATTAAACAATTATTATATTAGTTTAAATCCAAACTCGCGCGTTCCTTTGCTGCGGTTTCCGCAGCAGGGGGAGAAGGGGGCTTTATAGATTATCTTGTTGGCTTCTTAGCGTGAATTGTGTTTGTTTTGAAGCCCCCTTCCCGCGCTCGTCAATTTTGAACTTTGAATTTTGACGAGCGACCCCGATGAGTTT
>JASJDR010000223.1 GCA_030065615.1 Xenococcus sp. MO_188.B8
TCTCCTTGGCGATCGCTAAGTTCTCGGGTAATCACTAGAGACTGTTGATAGAATTCAATCGCTTTGTTATAGTCTCCTAAGGAGCTGTAGGTATCGCCCAGACGTACCAGAATGTTGAATTCTTCTTGGCGATCGCTAAGTTCTCGGGTAATCACTAGAGACTGTTGATAGAATTCAATCGCTTTGTTATAGTCTCCTAAGGAACTGTAGGCATTGCCCAGAGATAAAAGAATGTTGGCTTCTCCTTGGCGATCGCTAAGTTCTCGGGTAATCACTAGAGACTGTTGATAGAATTCAATCGCTTTGTTATAGTCTCCTAAGGAGCTGTAGGTATCGCCCAGACGTACCAGAATGTTGAATTCTTCTTGGCGCTCGCCCAGTTCTTGGGTAATCACTAGAGACTGTTGATAGAACTCAATCGCTTTGTTATAGTCTCCTAAGGAACTGTAGGCATTGCCCAGAGATAAAAGAATGTTGGCTTCTCCTTGGCGATCGCCTAGTTTTTGATAGATAGCTAATGCTTGTTCCCAAGAGTCGATTGCTTCTCTAAATTGACCGCCTTGAAACTGCTCGATCCCTTGCTGAAAAAGCCTATCTGCTTCTTTTGAAGGCACCAATTTTGATCCACCGTTAGCCAAAACTTTTGATTGTGAGAAAGGGGCTGGAAAATTGAGACTACCTGGTGCTGACGTAATGTAGAGGATAGCCAAGAGTGCAGGAAGGGTTACTTTGGGAATTTTTCCAGCCATTTGATAAAATACAAAATGTCAATCTATATTTAACCTGTTATAAGGCGACACCTAACATTATTTCTTCGATTCGCAGTTTTGAGTAGTTGTAGGATGGGTAGAGCAACAGCGAAAGCCATCTATTGCTATTCTAAATTAAAGTAACGTAAACTTTACCAAATAGATTCAAGATTCAAAACAAAGTCAGGTAAAATATCTTCACCTGATAGATAAGAAGGTTGATTTAATACTTCTTTGAGTTGTCCTTGACGGTAAATTTCTACTTGCTTATCTTTACGATTAATCAACCAACCTAAAAGAGTCCCATTATTTCTATATTCATTCATCTTATCTTGTAAAGTTTTTAACCTATCAGAACTTGAACGTAATTCAATAACAAAATCAGGACAGAGAGGAACAAATTTTTCCTGTTGTTTCAAACTTAATTGATTCCATCTTTCCAAAGGAATCCAAGCAGCATCAGGAGAACGATCTGCACCATTAGGAAGTTTAAACCCTGTTGAAGAATCAAATACAATACCTAATTTTTTTTGTCTATTCCAAAGATTTAAATCTGTATTAATATCTGAGTTATATTTGCCAGTAAGACCTCCTGTTGGGGACATAATAATCAATTCTCCCTGAGCATTACGTTCAAATTTAACATCAGGATTTGCTTGACAAAGTTCATAAAATTGGTCTTCATCTAGTTTAATAACAGAATCCAAATTAATAGTAAAACTGTTCATTTTCTTGGCTTATGGGTAATGATAGTAAATTGAAATTAATTATTTTTTTTCTTTAATCTTAAATTAGCTCTTTAAGGCGATCGCCCAATTCTTAGCTATCTTCGACCAGATAACTTAATGTTAATTTTAAGGTACATCATCAAATAGTTTCTGCTCTAATAGCGATCGCATAAATAACTGGACAAAATTAATTGTTGATGGAAATAAGATTTGTAACCCATTGTAAACATTCAATAAACTTATAACTATCTATACATAAAGTGTCATGAAATTATCTCCCTTATTTTGATTTGAGTATAATGCAGCCAAATGTCGAGAATTTTCAATAGGCATTGATACCAAACAAGATTCTAAATAATTAAATGACTTATTAATAACTATATGATGTGGCTCAAACAGCTCAAAAAATATTTCCAGCAATCCTGGCGGAGTCTTACCCAAGATTGGCATTTGCTACGCGAAGATCCGATGCCAGCTAAGGAATTGCATCAGACTTTTTTACATGCATCACTGCCAACTTTAAACTTTTATTTACTGCTAACGTTAGCAACCGCGATCGCGACCTTTGGCTTACTGACTAATAGCGCTGCGACAATTATCGGTGCCATGATTATTGCCCCGCTGATGAACCCGATCGCTACCCTAGCTTATGCTCTGGTGGTATTAAATTCACGATTGCTCGAACGAGGTATTCTTACTCTCATAACAGGAGTCATTTTAGTTATTTTTATCTCCTATTCCACTACTGAGTTACTAGGGTTAAAGGTCGTCGGTTCAGAAATCTTGGCTCGAACCCAGCCCAATTCTTTGGATTTAGCTGTAGCTGTCGCCGCCGGAACTGCGGCTGCTTTTGCCAATACTCGCCGTAGTATTGCTAGTGCTTTACCAGGAGTGGCAATCTCTGTTGCTCTAGTTCCACCATTATGTGTTGTGGGTATTGGTTGTTATTTAGGTAACTTAGGAACTGAAATCGCTGCCTCTAGGGGTGTAGAAACCGGCATAGCAGCAGGTTCATTTCTACTATTTGTCGCCAATTTAGTGGGAATTGTTTTTAGTGGTAGTTTAGTTTTTCTGTTACAAAGATACGGTAGCTTAAAAAAGGCAGCTATTGGTTTAATTGTTTCCTGCTTAAGCTTATCGATCTTGCTTCGACCTCTAGACTTTTCTCTAAGAAGGCTTTATGTCAAGTCGATCGCAGTTCACGTCTTATTTGAATTGAGACAAAATCGACCAGAACTCTTTCCTCCTACAGCACAATTTCGTTCTTTAAATACTTGGCACGACAAAAACGGTCTCTTAAACATTAAATTGGACATGGAATTACCAGTACAAGATGCTAGCAATACCCAAGAAAGAATTGATCTAACTTCCCAAGAAATTAGCAAAGCACTTAAACAACCTGTCAAAGTCAAGATAAATGTATATTCTTTTCAGCCGTTTGAAAGTCAAGCTGAACTCTAAGTTACTGAAAATTTGATGGGGACAAGACATGCTTTGATTGATGCGTAAATTTCTGCGATCGCTATTTAGGTGTAGGTTTAATTTTTAATTTTTCTGTAAACATCAATCACAATCCAAAATTTTATAATTTAGTAATATACGTCTGGTGTGAATTAAATTCGTTCTTATTTAGAGGTTTTGAGTTTCAAAAACTGGGATTTCAGCTTAATAACCCTTAAATTATTTCAGTTAATTCGAAGTTGTTTGTCTTAATTGTTTGCGATCGCGTTATTCAAACTTCGCTGAGCGCTGACAATAACAATCTTGTTTATTAATGCGATCGCTGTAAAATCAATCTTGATGAGGAAACTAATGCTGAAAAAGCTTACAGCTTAAGGCTTATAACTTATAGCTATTCATATTCTTGCTAAATTTTGCAATCCACACCAGACGTAATTGATAATACTGAATACTTACATGCAAAGTCTCTACATACTCTTGACTTCCGCACAGCGATCCTAGTAGAGCGTCAACTTTGTTTTGAGGAACATAACATGGGAAACAACTCCCCCTGCTCCCTCTGCTTCCCCTGCTCCCTCATTTCACAATTGACACAATACTAGACACAGTTAATATTTCCTCTCCCCAAAAATAGTTCTACCTAAACGAATCATAGTGCTACCTGCTTTGATGGCTAAGGGATAATCCCCCGACATTCCCATAGATAATTCTTGCATTTGTAAACAAGAATAGTTTTGTTGCCGAATTTTATCTGCTAATTCTTTGACTGTGTTAAAAGCAGTTAAATTTTGTTCGGCGGAAAGTCCCCAAGGAAGAATTGTCATTAATCCTTTGATTTGAATGTTTTTCAAACCATTTAAGGCATCAAGATCGTTAAGTAATGCTGGGATCTGCCAACCATATTTATTAGGATCTTCTAAGGGCTTGACCTGTAACAATAGTTGAGGTTTCCTATCTAATTCTGCTGCCAAAATATCGATACGTTGAGCAAGTTTGAGACTATCTATTGAATGAATCCAGTGAAAATTGGTGATAACTTTCCTCGCTTTTTTGGTTTGTAAATGACCAATAAAATGCCAGCAAATATCGGTTAAATCTGACAATTCTGCTTGTTTGGCGATCGCTTCTTGTAATCGATTTTCTGCAAAATCCCTAACTCCTGCCTCATAAGCAATCCGCATTGCAGTGGTAGGGACTTGTTTACTAACTGCAATTAAACGAACCTGACTAGGAATTTCTTGCGTAATTTCTTTGATTCTTTTAGCGATCTCAAAATGTTCAATGCTCAATGTTCAATGTTTAATGTTCAATGTTCAATGTTTAATGTTCAACTCGCGCGTTCCTTAGGCGTCCTAAAGGATACCCCTTCGGATAAGGAAACCTCGCCAGGGTCGCTCGTCAATGTTCAATGTTTAATGTTAATTAGTTAATCCATGTTTAAGAGCAAAACGAACTAACTCAGTACGACTGTTGGTGCTTGTTTTATTAAAAAGACGGCTGACATATTTTTCGACATTTCTGACACTAGTATTGAGATCCCGAGCAATTTCTTTATTCATTAATCCTTGAGCCACTAAGTCAAGAACACTTTGTTCTCTGGGAGTCAACTCAATATTCATTGGAGGAGGAGTAGTCTGAAAACCAGCATCTTGTTCGATTTTTTCATCCAGTTTGCTTTTGATATATTCTAACTCTTCGGCAATTTTCGCTAGTTCTGTGTTGCTACTATCATCACCAGCGATCGCGTCTCTTCTTTTTAAGAGGTTTCTCACAATGGATTCTAATTCTTCTGGATCGAAGGGTTTGGGTAAATAAGCATCACAACCAGTATCATGTCCTTTGATGCGATCTCTAGTCATGCCTCGGGCGGTGAGAAAAACTACAGGAATTGCTTGATAGCGAGGATCTTCTCTTAATTGTTCTAAAAATTGATAGCCATCTACTTGAGGCATCATGATATCTGAAATAATCAGATCGGGAGTTTCCTGTTGGAGCAACTGCCACGCTTCCTCTGCATTACTGGCTGCGGTAACTTGCCATTCTTCGTTATCTTCCAGATAGGCTTGCACTGATTCCCTGACACCAGGTTCATCATCGACTAAGAGTAATTTTTTTTGTTCAGACATATATTGCAATAACTAGTAATGAATAATTAATAATGAGTAATTATAGATTGGCCAAAGTTAATGACAGTGACAACTTTTCTCCCCCTATAGCAATCCTACTTTAGTTGCGAAAATAATAAAAGTATTTAAGCGAACATAAAAAAAAGAATAAAGAGAGAAAAAATACTGATTCTTCCTTCCTTATTCCTTATTCGTTGCTTCTTGTTCTTAATTCCTTGAATCTATTGAGCTTGAATAGTATCTAAAGCACTTTGAACTTTGCCTACTACATTTTCAGGTAGAGGAATATAACCTAGTTCTTCGGAAAATGCTTGTCCCTCAGTAAGAGACCAGTTAATTACTTCTTTGAAAGCAGCTAACTTATCGGCATCATCATGGTTTGCATAAGCTAAGATCCAGGTATAAGTAACTATCGGATAAGAATTTTCTCCTTCGGGATCTTCGATAAAGGCACGCAGATTTTCTGGCAACGTCACTGCAGCTAAGGTTTGAGAAGCAGATTCACTCGAAGGAACAATATAGTTACCTGTTTTATTTTCGAGACTGGCAACAGGAATCCCTTGCTGTTCGGCATAACCAAATTCAATATAGCCAATTGAGCCTTCTGTTTGGAGAATTTGAGCCGTAACACCCTCGTTACCTTTGGCACCTATTCCTGTCGGCCATTCTACAGTTTTTCCTTCTCCTACTTTCTGCTTCCATTCAGGACTTACTGCACTGAGATGTTTGGTAAATACTCCAGTTGTCCCACTACCATCAGATCGGAAAACAACATTAATGTCGGCATCTGGTAAATCTACACCCGGATTACTTTCTGCGATCGCTGGATCATTCCATTTGGTAATTTTGCCCAGTAAAATATCGACATAGGCTTGACGAGATAGTTTTAAGCCTTCAACCCCAGGTAAATTGTATGCTAAGACTATACTACCTGCTGTCATCGGTAACAATACTACTCCCCGATCCACTTTGGCAATTTCTTCATCTTTCATTGCCACATCACTGGCACCAAAGTCAACGGTTTGCTGAGTGAACTGTTCAACTCCCGCACCACTACCTACAGATTGATAGGTAACTTTAACATTAGGATTCTTTTTATTGTATTCAAAAAACCATTTTTGATAGAGAGGTGCAGGAAAACTAGCACCAGCACCAGTCATTGTTATGGATTTCCCTCCTGTACTAGTCGTATCTCCACCAGGTGAATCTGCTGGAGGAGAACCACCACCGCAGGAAGCGAGACTAAGACTTAAAGCTAACAATGGAGCAAACCAAAGTTTACGTTTAGCTGAAATGAAAAAAACCATAAATTTTTTAATCTGTTGTGAATTGTTGAATTAGGTGTGAGAAATAAGTATAAGTATTAGTTTTAGATTATCCTGTTTGCTTTACTCGTTGGTAAAGAAATAGTAACCAAAACATCAAGCTTAGATTAAGAAATGGAATATATACTTAAAATAACTTGGCGATTGTCTATAAGCTAAATTAAGCTAAAACTCCAAATTTCTTTTTATTTAAGCTTTTAAACAAGAGTATCAATTCAACATTTCCTTGTCCAATACCTTGATAAGGGTTATCAATAACCAGCAATTAAAGATTAGAAGCCCACTGAATTTTCTGTTTGAGGTGAGCACTCAATAATTTTATTGGTCTGTAGATTGTTACGTAACTTTGCAGTTTTTCCTCAATTTTGCCAAAAAATAAGTATAAATACTCAGAAGATAACCTATTTTAGATACTGAAATCAAAAAAATTGTTGAAATCTATACCAATTAGTAGTTTCAACAGATCAATATTAGTCAAGTACACCTTAGAATAGTGCAGTTAGAAGAACTCCGCCTTTTTACAACAGGGCTCTTCTCTAACTTTGTCTTAACTCTAAAAATCCACTCAACTGTAAACAAAAGGAGATTTATATGAATAAAGGTGAATTAGTAGATCGGATTGCTCAAAAAGCTACAGTCACTAAAAAACAAGCAGATGCTGTTTTAAGTGCTGCGATCGAAACTATTATGGAGGCTGTAGCTGAAGACGATAAAGTTACTTTAGTCGGATTTGGCTCTTTTGAACGTCGTCATCGTAAGGAAAGAGAAGGACGTAATCCCAAAACAGGGGAAAAAATGTCAATCCCAGAAACTCATGTGCCTGCTTTCTCGGCAGGTAAGCTGTTCAAAGAAAAAGTTGCTCCTAAATAAATAGTTCTCAAGATATTTTATACAGTTTTGGGTAGACCAAAGCACGGTGGAAATTTGGCTTGGGCAGCTAATATCGCAGGCTGTCCAATTTCTTCTATTAAGGATTTTTCTGCCAGTATTAATCCCTGGGGAATGCCGAAAACTGTGCTCAAGGCTATTCAAGAGCAAATTCCTAGGTTAACAGCCTATCCGAATCCTGAATATCCTCAATTAAAATCTGCTTTAGCTGGGCATCATCGACTAAGTACAGATTATATCTTGCCTGGCAATGGGGCTGCTGAGTTATTAACTTGGGCGGCTAGAGAATTGGCACGGCTGGAGAGAACTTATCTGATTACTCCTGCTTTTGGCGATTATAGTCGCGGCCTTAAAGCATTTAATAGCAATATAGTTACTTTGAAGTCACCATTGCTTCCCTTTGGTGACTTATCTAGTTTAATTCCTCGTGATCGATTACAGAATTCGGGATTGTTACTCAATAATCCCCATAACCCAACGGGGAAACTGTGGCCAAGGGAAGAAATTATTCCTTACTTGAAGAGTTTTGCATTGGTCGTGATCGATGAAGCTTTTATGGATTTTTTACCCTTATCACAAGGGCAAAGTCTGATAGATTTGGTGCCTCAGGTTGCCAATTTAGTTATTTTGCGTTCCCTAACTAAATTTTATAGCTTACCTGGGTTAAGAATTGGTTATGCGATCGCAAATCCTGATTTAATTCAAAAATGGCAAGCAGCTCGCGATCCTTGGTCAGTAAATAGTTTAGCAGTAGCAGCAGCGATCGCGGCATTAAAAGATCGTGAATTTCAACAGTATACTTGGGATTGGTTAGTTCCTGCGAAGTCGCAATTAATGGAGAGTTTATCAGAAATTTCTCAGTTACAAGTTTTGCCAAGTGCCGTTAATTTTTTGTTAGTTAAAAGTGATGTTTCGGTCACTAAGTTACAAGAGGAATTATTAAAAAAATATCATATTTTAATTCGCGATTGTCTGAGTTTTCCTGAGTTGGGAGACAATTATTTTCGGATTGCAATTCGTACTCCAGAGGAAAATCAAAACTTGGTACAAGTATTGAAACAATTAATAGAGTATAGTAGCTATTAGCTAATTTTTCCACATTCTTTATTCTTGAAAAATTACCATGTTCCTAACGACTAATCTATTCAATAAAGTCTAATTACTTGTAAATTACTTCTCTGTTAATTCTTAGCCAAGTATCAATTTCTTTAGGTATTAGTCCATTCCATAAAATATCATATATGAAATTAGATTGACCATTTTTTCTATCGTAGTATTCTAGCCTTTTAATAGTGCCAGTGACTAATTCATTACCATCTGTATCTAGAAGTGATACGGTCTTGCCTTTAAATAAATGAGAAGCAACCTTTCTCATCTGTTCCAAGTTATTTATGTATAACCTATTGTCATCATAACTAAATAGATTACTATCGTTAAATATGAGACTATCTGTATAGTATCCTTTTCGAGTAACTTCTACATTGTTAAAACCATAAACAACAGAATGCCCACTTCCCCAACTGTAAAGTGTCTCAATAGTATTAGTCCCCCAAAACTTAACTTGCTCAGAATGAATATCGAACCTAGCTAGATTACTATCTTTTATGTATAGTCTTTTAACGCCAGTATTACCAGTGACAGAAGCGTTATATAAATCAAACATAGAAATAATATTTATGTTCTTATCATTTTCTATCTTTATTTTATGGTCTGGCTCAGTGCTACCTACATTGATATATTGATATACATTACCACTGGAAGGATAACTGTATACTTTTAGCCTCGTATCTTGATTTAAAAACTGAAGATTGGCAAAGTTATTCTCAGGATTTTCTAAGTCATAAGGTTTAAATTGTAAGTCTTCCAATGTACCCAAACTAATACCTTTCATATGTAGCATAGTTCTGACTTCTTGAGCATTACCCATTAATAAGTTAGGTAAGATAGTAAGATTATTAGCGTTAAAAAAAGTAGTATGATTTTCTAATCTATACAGACGGGGTATTCCTATTTCCGTAATCGGAACTTTAGTAGTGCGACCTAATTTAACTGTATGATCACTGTAAGGACTATTCAGATAATGTGTATCGCTTATCTTGGGATATAATTCTATCTCTAGACCTCGTTCCGTTTCTTGTAAGTCAACAATAGTATGATATGAATACTCTTTCATAGAAGCAGGCCATCCTTGGGCGTACTTCTGCCAGCTACCCAAAAATACCCGATCACCTATTTCATAACCAGCATCAATATTACCTAATACTTTATTGCTGCCTTGATGGATATCTCTACCAGATAAGGAAGTTACTTTATAGGCATCATAATCAACTCTAGGCAATACAGGGTCTTCTACGCCATAACCCACCATAGTATGGTAGAACTCTTGACCTCCTACAACAGGACTATTAATCCCTAAATTAGCTAAACTAGCACCATTACCATTTATTTGTAGCTTGTGAACATATTTCCCATAATATTGAAATCCCGTGAGATAGGTTTCATCACCGTCTAAATCAATAGTAATAGTGTCACTACTAGTATTATTTCTGATAAATGCATACATACTATAGAAAGCGTCGTTATTATTTAATCCTAGAGCAATATCTTCTTGTCTAGGTTTCTCCATACTTTCTATAAGCGCAATATCTTCTAATATGGATTTTTCACTAGTATCTGCACCCCACCATTCTGGTCTAATAGTTTGTCTAGACGTAGTAGTAATTTCATAGTCTATCTCTTCTAAATGATGACCATATATAGCTTGAGAAGGAGTGTCTAATATAAGCTCACCAAAAAATATTTGTTCATGGGCAGCAAAGATTTCACCTTTGAGTACTATGTTATGGCCAGCAATACCTCCACCATCTTTCACGATTATGTCGGATTCAATAATAGCATTGGATAGATCAAAAACCTTTTCGTGAAGAATAAGAGGTATCTCTAAAGATTGAGCTATCATGTCCGCTTCTTCTATGTCATTGAACTCAGAAGCTTTTACCCCAGTGATGTCCAGTGCTAAGTCTTTACCTTCTGATTGTTTTTCAAATAAAGTATCAGCCCAACTTTCCCATAATACGATGGGCGCAAAATCAGTAAGACTATATACTAGTTCAGTGATATTTTTTTGAGTATCTAAATTTGTTTCGATATTTGGTATTTCATTTCTAGCTATAGTTACAAAATCGTAAGCAGCATGTATACCGGATAAGTGTTGCGTATATCGTATCTGTTTTAGATTATCTACAATATAGTCTGTAATAACTTCTCTTAATTCTGATCTGGAGTCAGGTTCTATTTCTTCTAAATAATTATTAAAATCCATTTTATTTAATATTTAATAAAAAAATACGTAATTACCGCTAAGTAAGTTCTGGTAATTACGTGTTAATAGAATTTTATGGTGCCTGTAAAAATACTTAAATGACTTTGATCACATCATGGCAGTGACTTCGATCACATTAGAGTCAGATCAATAGGTTGTGTTGATCACCGTTAACAGGAATTAAGTCTAGTGCTGCTGCGCGGAAGTCAGCGGTACTCCGCCGTAAAAACGGGGTAACGGTGACTTATGATAAATTCAATCTTAGAAATTAATAATTGAAGAATAATGTCGGTAGACTATGATTTGGTAGTAATAGGTAGCAGTTATGAAGGGATTTATGCGGCGCAAACGGCAAATAATCTTAAGGCAAGAGTTGCTTTAGTTACTCAAGGTGATGAATACTATCTTCCTAGTTCCCATCCTATTTTTAATCAAAGTTGTAGCGAATTTGTTCGTTTTATTAATCAATTACAAAATAATGCCTGGAGAATTAATTCTGAATCACTAGGAGTTTCACAACTTACGTTAGAAGATCTTAGTAGTTGGGGGAAATTAGTTGCAGAAAAATTACATTCAGAGCATTCTTTAGCAAGATTAGCTGCTGCTGGAGTCGATGTTATTTTTGGTAAGGGAGAATTTTGTCGTCTGCCGAAACAGGCTTTTCTTGTAGGAAAAAGAAAGCTGCGATCGCGTAAATATTTAATCGCTACAGGGGCAAGATCTATTATTAAGTTAGTAGACGGGGGTAATCAGGTTAATTGTTTAACTATTGATGATCTTTGGCAAGATAATTGTTTAGCAAATCTTCCTCATGAAATTACTATTATTGGCAGCTCGGCAAGAAGTTTAGAGTTGGCACAGGGTTTAGCAAAGTTAGATAAAAAAATAAGTTTAGTTATCCCAAATACTAGAATTTTACCTCAAGAAGATATCAAGGTAGCGCAACTTATACAGGCACAATTAACAGCAGATGCCATAGAAATTTTTACTAATGCAAATGTCAATAAAATTACTGAAAGCAGTAATCAGAAAATTATTCATATAGATGATCGCAGTCTGGCAACAGAAGCAATTATTTTTACAGATAACTATGAAGTTAATATTTCTGGGCTAAATTTGTCAGGTGTGGGCGTAAAGCACAATAATTTAGGAATTATGGTTAATCATAAATTCCAAACCAGTAATAAAGATATTTATGCTTGTGGTGATGTTATTGGTGGTTTCAAGTCTGCGGCTATTGCTTGCCATGAGGTGAATATTGCTCTCAAAACGATCTTATTTATTTCTTGGTTGCGTAAATCAGATCAATATAATAATTATTTTCCTCAAGCTATTTTAACTCAACCAAATTTTGCCAGAGTAGGAATCAATAAAACTGAAGCTAGCAGAGATTATGGCAAAAATATTTATATCATCAAAGAATATTTTAAAACTATTACTCAAGCACAAATATCAGGAAATACTACAGGATGGTGTGAGTTGATTCTCCGTCCTAATGGACAAATTCTTGGTTGTACAATTATAGGCGATCGCGCTGTTGAAATAATCTCAACTATTGGGGTGATGATGCAATATAAAATCAAATTAAATAATAATCCGCGATCAGGATTATTACAAGTAAATATTCCCTATGTATCTCCTAGTTTTTCTGAGATTTTACAACGGGTTGCCACTGCTTTTTATCAACAAAAATTACAACGCGATCGCAAATTATCAAGAAGACTTGAAAATTGGTTTAGTTTCAGAAGAAATTGGAATCTATAAAGTAGTCTTGTTTTCAGTTTTGTCCGTCAACCGCTTAAAAGTCGATTATGATAACGAAACTAATACCAATTTGAATAAAGAATACAACAGATAATGTAGGGGTTTGGCACTGCCAAACCCCTACCTAAATTGTATGTGTCGCAAACATTATTTAATTTGTATAATAATGTTGTCTCTGAACCAAGTCATCAAGAGAAAAATCAAAAATAAGCTTTTCTAACTGGATTTTAATCTGCATTTCCCAGATACTAACCAAGCTCAGAAATAAAATATTTCTATAATTAGCTATTAACTCACTTGCTTTTTTAGATAAGCGAATAGGACTGATTATTCACCAAATAAATACATGGGTACCGAGCAATAAATTCACAACTTGCCTTCCCAAAATTTATCTGGCAAAAGAATTTGTTTAAATAATTTCTAGTGCTATTATTCCCTTGCAGACATCATACTATTCTAATATTATTTCAACTTCATTTAGCACCTCAGCTAAAGAAGGAGCATCTGATTTAATGACATTATCCTCACTGCCATCATGTTTATGATAAGGAAAAGTAGAAAGATTTAATTTTCGGTGGTGTTCAGTATTGTCATAGCGAAAAATTAGATTGTTCTGTGAATTCATATACTGATAACTATACATTTTTCTATCTATAGATATTTCAACATAGACAAATTCTCGGAAATGTATCAAGGAATTATCATGAAAAAAGATCTTTCCTCTGATAAAACCTTCATATATTCCTCTTTTGTCACTTTCAATCTTAAATATTTGGACTATTCCCGAGGATTCAATTAAAAGCTGAATCTGCTGAAAATAATCTTCAATTAACAAAATCAATCTCCTCTATGGACTCTTTTGTTTGTTGTAAATGTGTCAACATTCGAGATTCTCCGATCCATTCA
>JASJDR010000224.1 GCA_030065615.1 Xenococcus sp. MO_188.B8
AAACATGTGAACTTTTGGGGGCGCTCGTTTTTTTTGGGAATTCAGGCTCGCCACGACTGGGAAACATTCCCCATTGGTTAAATTTCTCTACACAATATTCATAGGCTTGCTTAACGTTATTCAAAACGCTGAAAGAGTTGGGATCGTGATCGAGATAGTAATTCCGCCTCAAGGCTTGTTTAAACCATCCTGGGATGTTGGCGATTGGGGTGGTGAGCGATCTATATTTCATCAGGTTAATGGTCGCTTCGATTTTCTCGATTCCGTGGTCGGCTATTTCCCACCAATCTTTATCTAGGCGATATTTAATTCCTGCTTGGGTACAAAGTTGTTTGGTCTGGATTAGCTGCTGCTGCCGAACCCTGGCGCTGGGTGTGTTATTGGATGAACCCCTTGGGGGGTCTTCATCTTGGGATTTGGACTCGCTGGACAAATCTGTCTTATCGTGACTTTCCCGCCCAAAAACAAAATCCAATGAGAAAAGGGTTATTTCAAATGCACCAAAACCGCGACTTTTGACTTCGGCAAATCCCCGTTCTTCTAAATTTTGCAGCACTCTTGAAGCATGGCGCCTACTAATGGAGCCGTCGCCAACGGGAGTTTTTGCGATCCATTTACGGAAGTCTTCTCGATAGACGATTATTGTTTTGCCGACGGCGTTCTTGTTCAAAAGCCAGGAATAGGCACACATTTCTTTAGGTCCTAGTCCTTTAGCATTCATTCCGCGAAGATCTGAACTAGTGAAACAATATGGCATGTTCTTTTTCTCCTTTAAGAATGTTTGGTTGAATTGGTTTCAAGTTTTTCGCCGACTTTCTGGATGAGTTGGTCGGTGAGGTTGATGGCGTGCTCTGCGATTTCTGATGGTTCGACTATCTCGCCGACTAAGGCAGCTTGGGCAAATGTGGCAGCTACTTTGAAGTAAGGACTATTGAGTATTTTTTCTTGTGGATTGGGCTTGGGGTAAAGGGATTTTTCGACAAGATATTCTACTGGGGTTTCCATGATTTCAAATCCTCAGTTGTGATTAATTTTGTTAAGTGATGTTGCAGAATGCGTAATTATGGCGGTAATTAGTGAAGTTATTCTTTAGGCAGCTTGATTTTTATGTTGTTCAAAACTGTCTAGATAAGTATTTAGTTCTTGCTGCAATTTTCGCCTTTCTCTTTGTTCTAGAATCCAAGATTGAAGGTTTTCCCAAAACTCGTCGATGCTAACTCCATACTTAGAGGAGGCATTTTGTATTAGACTTATATTGATATTTTTAGGAGGCTCCGAACTTAGATCCAGCCAAAGGTATACGGCTTGAGGTGTAATACCTATTAGTCGAGCCATAGTAGGCGGATTAGCAACTGTCATTAATTTTTTAGTCAACATTTAATTTCACTAAAATCAAGTTCTCTTGAATATAATATATTTAACTTGTATATAATTCTATTCTCTTTTGTAAAAATAAGAGATCTTTAATATTTTTTTTATTTTTTGCTAAGTCTGTCAAATCTGATTAGGGAATAAACTATAATTAACTTGAAGAAAATCAAGTATCCTTGGCATCTGCAAAATAATGCGAAAGTTGAGAAAAACATTTAATACAGCATTACGTTTGGTGATGGCGGAATATAATATCAAAAATACAGATTTAGCTGACAAAACAGGTTTATCTAAAACAACTATTTCTAATGCTCGTCAGGAAGATTCGAGAATCTATAGTGACAATCTTCAAAAAATAGCTGATGGTTTGTCAGAAATTAATGTGGATGCAGAAATTAAATTTTGGCAGTTAGTAAGTGGCTATCAATACACAAACAGTATGAAAGTTTCTGAGAAAAGCGGTACTTATAAAGTTTAATTTCGCATATTCAGAAAATATTTTAATTTCTAAGGCGTTCTTTCAAAAAGAGCCGCCTCAATATTGAAAAAGATAATATGAATGATCGCGTTCTCCAAAAAATTCAAGAAGCCGAAGAAAACCAACTTGAAGAACTAGATTTAAGTAATGACTGGAAGACCCCTGATGAAGACAAACTAACTGAAATTCCAGAAGAAGTTTTTAAATTAAAGAACTTAAAAGTACTAAAACTACGCTACAACAAAATATCCAATCTCCCGGAATCTCTGGGTAATCTCACTAGTTTAACTGAGCTAGATTTGTCGGAAAATCAGTTAACGAGTCTCCCGGAATCTCTGGGTAATCTCACTAGTTTAACTGAGCTAGATTTGTCGGAAAATCAGTTAACGAGTCTCCCGGAATCCCTGGGTAATCTCACTAGTTTAACTGAGCTACATTTGACGTTTAATTCGTTATCGAGTCTTCCGGAATCTCTGGGTAATCTCACTAGTTTAAATAAGCTAAGCTTGGCGTGGAATCAGTTATCGAGTCTTCCGGAATCCCTGGGTAATCTCACTAGTTTAACTGAGCTGTATTTGGGGAGGAATCGGTTAACGAGTCTCCCGGAATCCCTGGGTAATCTCACTAGTTTAACTGAGCTGTATTTGGGGAGGAATCAGTTAACGAGTCTCCCGGAATCTCTGGGTAATCTCACTAGTTTAAATACGCTAGATTTGTCGGAAAATCAGTTAACGAGTCTCCCGGAATCCCTGGGTAATCTCACTAGTTTAAATAAGCTTTATTTGGGGAGGAATCGGTTAACGAGTCTCCCGGAATCTCTGGGCAGTCTCACTAGTTTAGATGAGCTAAGCTTGGCGTGGAATCAGTTATCGAGTCTTCCGGAATTCCTGGGTAATCTCACTAATTTAATTAAGCTGGATTTGGAGGGGAGTCAGTTAACGAATCTCCCGGAATTTCTGGGTAATCTCAATTGTTTAATTAGGCTATACCTGGGGAGGAATCAGTTAACGGGTCTCCCGGAATTCCTGAGTAATCTCAATCATCTCCCGGAATTTCTGGGTAATCTCAATTGTTTAATTAGGCTATACAGTGGGAGGAATCAGTTAAAGAGTCTCCCGGAATTTCTGGATAATCTCACTAGTTTAAATGAGCTAAATTTGGCGTGGAACCGGTTAAAGAGTCTCCCGGAATTCCTGGGTAATCTCACTAATTTAAATGAGCTAAATTTGGCGGGTAATCAGTTAAAGAGTCTCCCGGAATTTCTGGATAATCTCACTAGTTTAAATGAGCTAAATTTGGCGGGTAATCAGTTAAAGAGTCTCCCGGAATCCCTGGGTAATCTCACTAGTTTAAATAAGCTTAATTTGAGGGGAAATCAGTTAAAGAGTCTCCCGGAATTCTTGGGTAATCTCACTAGTTTAAATAAGCTTAATTTGAGGGGAAATCAGTTAAAGAGTCTCCCGGAATCTCTAGGGAATCTCACTAATTTAAATGAGCTAGACTTGGGAAGGAATCAGTTAAAGAGTCTCCCGGAATCTCTAGGGAATCTCACTAATTTAAATGAGCTAGACTTGGGAAGGAATCAGTTAAAGAGTCTCCCGGAATCTCTAGGGAATCTCACTAGTTTAAATCTTCTACTTTTGTATGATAATCCTCTACAAAAACCACCTCTAGAAATAGCAACCAAAGGTGTGCAAGCAATAAGAAAATATTTCGAGCAATTAAGGAAAGAGGGAGAAGATTATATTTATGAAGCTAAATTACTCATTGTTGGAGAAGCTGGAGCAGGAAAAACTACTCTAGCGAAAAAGATTCAAGACCCCCAATACCAACTTCAAGAAAGTGAACCCACAACAGAAGGAATTGATGTTATTAAATGGAGTTTCCCTCTACCAGATAAAGAACGAGAATTTAAAGTCAATATTTGGGATTTTGGCGGACAGGAAATTTATTATGCTACCCATCAGTTTTTCTTGACCAAACGTTCTCTCTACAGTTTAGTTGCTGATACTCGCAAAGATGATACAGATTTTTATTATTGGCTCAATATTGTAGAACTCTTGAGTGAGAATAGTCCTCTGTTGATTATTAAAAATGAGAAACAAGACCGCACAAGAGAAATTAACGAACGAGCATTAAAAGAACAGTTTGATAATCTTAAAAAAACTCTAGCTACAAATCTAGCTGACAATAGAGGATTAGAGGATATTATTACTAATATCAAACATTACATTGCAAACTTACCTCATATCGGACAAACATTGCCGAAAACTTGGGTCAAAGTTCGGCAAGCTTTAAAAAATTATTCTCGTAACTATATCTCGCTTAAAGAATATCTAGATATCTGCGAAACTAATGGATTTAAGAAAATCGAAGATAAATTACAGTTAAGCGGCTATCTCCATGATTTAGGCGTGTGTCTGCACTTTCAAGATGAAGAAGATTCCCTTTTATACAAAACAGTAATTCTCAAACCAGAATGGGGAACCGATGCAGTTTACAAAGTACTCGATAATCCGCAAGTTATTAATAATCAAGGACATTTCACTCGCAACGATTTAAAAAATATTTGGCAGGATGAAAAATATGCTTCCATGAGGGGAGAATTACTAGAATTAATGAAAAAATTTCAACTTTGCTACGAAGTTCCCGAAAGCAAAGATATGTTGATCGCCCCGCAACTCCTCAGCGATAATCAACCAGAATATGACTGGGATAAATCCCATAATTTGATTTTACGCTATGCTTATCCTGATTTTATGCCCAAGGGTATTATCACTCGCTTTATTGTAATAATGCACCAGTATATTGACCAACAAAAATACGTTTGGAAAACTGGAGTAATTCTCAAGAAAGATAATACCAAAGCCGAAGTAATTGAAAATTATGGCAAGCGAGAGATTAGAATTTGTGTAGTTGGTAATAATAAACGGAATTTTCTGACAATTGTTAGCCATGAAATAGATAAGATTAATGACTCTTACAAGCGATTAAAGTATCAGAAATTAATTCCCTGTAATTGTGATGCTTGCAAGAATAGTCAAGCTCCATTTGCTTATGATTTTGATAAACTTTTAGAACGAGCTTCTAACAGCAAACTAACCATTGAATGCGGTAATTCTCCCTATCATGAAGTCCAAGTCTTAGGTTTAATTGATAATGCTATTGATCTAGAACAATTAATTGATAAAAATGAACAAATAAATATTGATCGTTATCAAACTAGACTAGAAGATAGAGACAAAGAAATTAATAGATTATCATTATTGGTCAAGCAAATGTCAGAACGACAAAAAGTACAACAAATTTTTTATGGAGAAGTTGAAGTCGCAACTGGAAACGTTGAACGAGATCAGAATATTAAAGAAAATACATACAATCAAAGCGGAAACATTGGCATTGGTCATAATGAAGGTACTATCTCAGGTAATGCTAAAATTGCTGGAGTTATGAATGAAGCTGTTCAACAAGATTTAGCTGAAGCTGCGTTGGAAATCCAGCAATTATTAGACCAACTTTCTAAGACTTATCCCACTAAAACCCTTGCACAAAAAGGAGCAGTAGCAGACAAAACTATTGAAGAGATTAAAAATAATCCTGCTCTGTTGAAAAAAGTTACTCAAGCAATCGATGCAAGTGGAATTAATAAACTAGCCGAAGTGGTTGATCGTCCCATATTCAATTTAGCCAAAGATGATATAGAAGTTGCCTTAGAATCAGAATTTTAAAGTTGATTGATAATGCGATCTTACCAAAGATATTTTTGCTAGAGTTCAAATAAGAATATTCAGTCAAACAGGTATGGCAAATCCAGAACATCTTGCCAAGCTCAATGAAAGAGTAGAGGCTTGGAATCAATGGCGAAGGGAAAATCATGATATCAAAATAGATTTCAAACATGCCTCTTTCGAAAGGTTAAAACTTTCTCACATCAACCTCTTTGATGCCAATCTCACAAATGTTAACTTCACTAATGCTGACCTCGAATTTGCTTACCTCAAAAATGCTAATCTTACAGGTGCTAACTTCACTGATGGTAGTCTCAGATGTGCCCAACTCGTAAATGCCAACCTTACTGGTGCCGACTTCACTGATTGTAATCTCAAATTTGCTGACCTCAGAAATGCCAACCTCACTGGTGCTTGTATCGAAGATTGGAATATAAACAGTCAAACCAATCTCCAAAATGTGAAATGCGACTATATCTATTTGAAAAATGGCAACAAAGATCGCGTTCCCCACGATCCAGATACAATCTTTGCTCCAGGAGAATTCACTAAACGCTATCAGAAGATATTAGAGACAGTCAATTTATATTTTGAAGATGGTATTGATTGGCAAGCTTTCTTAGTCTCTTTCAACAAGTTACAAGTTGAATGTGATGGTGATGAACTATCGATTAACTCGTTTGAAAATAAAGGAAATGGCGCTTTTGTTATCAAAGTAAATGTACCAAAAGGAGCAGATAAAGCAGAAATTGAAAAGTACCTCAAAAAGCAATATCAACTCGAAGCAACTGTCGAAGCACAACAAAAAGAATTACAGGCTAAAGACAAATTAATTCAAGCTAAAAACGAAACTATTAAAGCATACTGTGAAAAAGGAACAGATTTACTTGAAATGGCTAGATTAATGTCAAATTCTCAACAAAATAATATTATCAACATGACAACTGGAGATACTTATAATCAAAGTGGAAACTTTGGTATTGGTCATAATAAAAGTAATATTTCAGATAATTCTCAAGTTTCAGGAGTTAACAACGAAACCACTCAACAAGACCGAAATCAATAATATTAAAGCATCCCCTTTTGATTGGTAATCCGTTGGGAATGCCTTGAAAATCTCTTTTACACCTGCTAGGAGTATAGCAAATGAGCGATCAAAGAAGCGAAACTGATATAAATAATCAAGAAGAATCAGCAAATAAACTTAAAGCATTAGCCCAACTATATTCCTATCTTGGGCGGCTTGAGAAGGCTTTTGAAGGACTACAAAAAGAAAGTGGCAAGCTAATGTTAGCAGAAAATGCTAACGAAAATTTTGAAGCCTATTATAAGTTTATTACGCCAATTTCTAGCGAATTAACTAATATCAAAAATCTCGCAAAATTATCACGTTCAGAGCTGAGAAAGTATAAAGGATATAGTAGTTATGATATTTTTAATGACTCTTCTAGTAAGAGAAAAAAAGAAAATCGTCAAACAGAGAAAAAATCATATCCTACTACTCCCTTTGAACAATTAGAAAGAAGAGTCGATGAATTAGAATTTTATTTGCGGCTGATTTTGTTATTACTAATAGCAGTATTTGTGGTATTAACTGTTTTACTACTATATGCAAAGTGAAGCAATACGCGCCCCCCGTACACTAAGTGTGTCGAAGAAAGTGCGATCAGTTTCAACTTTCCTCAATCTGAGAATTCTCTTGCTGCATGACATAACCGCGCTTAAGACGACGAGTTTGTTCCTGGTGATAAATTTCTAAAGCTTGGTCGTAATCATCGCATTCCATAGTTTTTGATTGTCCTGCACCTTGGGTTTTGTATCTACCCCAAGTACAGGTAACAATCCAATGGGAAAAAATATCCTGACTTAATTCTATAGCGTAAAAACGTGTTTCCTTGAACCATAGAGAATAAAGCCATTGCTCGCTATACTGGCTCATCGCTTTGACAGAAAAATTTTTCAAACGAGTTTAAGATTGGCAATCCCTTATATAGTAAGGGATTTGACCCACTCATTTTTGAGATTTTTTCCAGGGGAATTGAAACTGCTCTTTTGCCGTGTACGCTAGTTTAATTTTTTTAGATAGCTATTAGCAAGAGCAGCAATTTCTCGCCGTTTATCAACACCATTAATACAGCGTCTGGCGTTAAGAAAATCAGTTTTCTTCCCATTAACATGCTTTTCTAAACTATGCCCAGTAAAGACTCCATGCTTAAATCCGTGGCAGAGAATAAACATCGAGATATCAGGCTCCATTACTTTATCTGGATTGTTAACCAAATCAAGTCTTAAAATCTTACTGTATTTTTCATAGTTAAACTTCCAAGTTAATTGCACATAACCTCGCCCATAATAGGGAAAATATCGAAGGTTAGATCTACGCCAAGATTCACTAAGCCAATAAGCCTCTTTAACAGGTTGAAAGGTTCTGCCAGTCTCCCAAAAAGCAGTAGCAATAATATAGGCGTGTTGAGTTTTTAAAGTTAAACCAAAAGAATTAGCCGATTTTCTAATCGAATTGATAATATCATTTTGATCTACTTTGCTAAGTTTAGATTGCCTGAGGCCATCCCAATCATCATTAAAAACAAACCAGGTACCGGCACCATGACTGAGGGTAACTTTAGTGTGATTACCAGCCGCTTCACTTTTGGTGACAAAATAATATTTTCCCTTGGGAACAGGTAGAAATTCCTCACTAAGTAATTGGATAGAATCTACTGGTCTTTTTTTGAGTTTGGTATGAGCTGTAGCGGTAATTTTTTTCATGATTCAATTTCCTCCTGGCTGATTAAAAATTGGCTTCAGCTCCTACTTCAGGAGAACCAGTCAATTGTTCGATGATGGGCATGATTTGCTCACCACTAAATTTAAAATTGCCGCTTTGGGCATTAATGCCCAGTAAAATAACTATTAATATTTTTAGAATAAGCAAAATCCTAGCCAGAGAATTTCCCTTTTGATTAACTTGTTTCTTAACCAGCTCTAGCTCTTGATTAATTGTAAAAATTTCAGTTTTAAGATCAAAAATTTCACCTTCTAAGTAATTATTGAGATTTGGTTCATTCATGAGCGTTTCCTCTTGCTTTTCTATCTATATACTGACTCTTGCTTTAGATAACGACCTCGGAAATATCGCTAAGATTAAATGCTAAGATCTCGTGACAGAAAACTATAGTTAGGATAAAATTCGGCAATAGTCTGATTTAAGTAATCTGAGAATCGTGTCAAAGTCTTACAGAGGTCGGATTAACAAAAGAAATACGAAAATTCAAGTTAGCTTCAATGACTTTGAACTCCTTGATGTCCAAGTGATTGAAGAAACTGAGGGAGTCAAAATTCAAGAATTTATTAGAACTTTAATTAAAGATCGCGCAAAGTTACTGAGACAGGGTAAATTAGAGCAAATAGAATGAACTTGTGGGGGTTAAGTCAAAAGTCAAAAGTCAAAAGTCAAAAGCGGTGCGACCCTGAGCAGAGCGTTCCCTTATCCGAAGGGGTATCCTTTAGGACGTCTAAGGAACCCAGAACACGAAGCTGGGCAAGCGCGCACCAAGAGAGTCAAAAGTAGGTTTAAACGATGAATGATAATAAGATTTCTATTCAAGAAAGAACAAAGAAGCTTGCAGTCAGAGTAATTAAAGCCTATTGTCAAATTATCAACAATCGAAATTATGACGATCCAGCTAGAGTTTTAGGTAAACAATTCCTCAAAGCTGGGACATCAATTGGAGCTAATTGTGCAGAAGCAAAATCAGCACAGTCAACCAAAGACTTTATTCATAAATACGAAATCGCATTAAAAGAAGCACAAGAATTTAAATATTGGATGGAAGTAATGATAGAAGCTGAGATTGTCACTGCTAACAAGTTTAGTTTGCTATTACAGGAAACAACTGAAGTGATTAACATTCTTGCTAAAACAATTAAAACTTTAAAAGATAAAAAAAACTTTTGACTTTTGACTTTTGACTTTTGACTTATAGATTATGGCAACTGTTTTTTTAGTGGCAGCAGCGAGCGCAGCAGCCTCGGTAGCGGCAAATTTACTTCAAGGAACAGCCAAACCAGATTCGGGCAATATCGATGTTCCCAAGAGTAACTATGGGGTTGTGCTGCCTCAATGCTGGGGAACTGTCGAAGTTGCAGGGAATTTAGCTTGGGCGGCCAAGATCCGCAAAAAGAAAAAAAGCAGGACTAGAAAAAATTTTGGTGACTTTGCCGTACTGTTCGCCTACTGTCCCTTTAATCCAGCGAAAGAAATTGAATTATTGAAATTCAATAATAAAGGCGCATATTCAACTATTACTCCAGATCCCAATTCCATTGAAGCAAGTGCCAAATTTAGAGATAAGTATTTGCGCTTTTATTTAGGGACAGATACCCAAGAACCAGATCCTTTGATAGAAGCTCTAAAACCAGTCAGCACTTACGATCATGGTTTACCAGCAAGCTATGATGATAGACAAGAATTACTCGCTAATTTAGGCTTACCTGCTGATACAGCAACCATCCCCGCCTATCGCAAAAAAGTTTACATGGTAGCGGAAAACCTACCCCTGATCGATTACGGCAACCAAATCCCCCGCATCAAAGCTCGAATCCGCTTTCACGACTCAATTTACCTAGACCAAATAATTAGAGAAATTTGTCTTCAAGTCGGCTTAACTGAATCCGATATAGAGGTTTCAGAATTAGCAACGGTGCGAGTAGCAGGATTTTATATCGATCGCGTGATGCCAGCTAAAGAAGCAATCAAAACCTTACAAAAGGCATTCTTCTTTGATGTCTTTCGCTCAGGAGGAAAACTAATCTTTTCCCGACAATCTTCTACTCGTCCCTCGATTCAGATACCAATTACAGATTTAGCAGCACATCAACTAGGAAAAGCGAGACCCAAAACCTTTGAATTTGATTCCCCCTTTGTCGAAGATCTGCCAAAGCGGGTTGAGATTAACTTTGTCAATCCTGCTATCAGCTATGATACCGACAATGTTGCTGCTGAATCGCAAAACCCCAACGCCAGAAGAAGAGAAACCCATAACCTCAACGTGGTCATGACCGCCAATCATGCAGACGCGATCGCCTTTAAACATCTCCATAAAGCCTGGTTAGAAAACATCAAACCTAAATTTTCCTTACCTCCTGCTTACGGATTCCTCGAAGTAGGAGACAGACCTCAAATTCCTTTCTACGATCGCTGGGAAACGGTAGAGCTGACAAAGGTACAAATGGGCGCGGATCGCTCGCTAAGATATGAGGGCAAGCTGATTGAAACCGCTGCGATTGAAGTAGTGAATAACTTCACTTCTACCGTCGATACGGGAGGATATAACGATCCTGGTGATGATATTGCCGTCACTGCCCAAGGCGACACTAATCTATCAATTCTTGACATTAACCTAATCGAAGATAGTGACTCTGATTATGGAGTTTACGTCACTGCCAATGGTGGGGAGAATTGGCAAGAAGCTTCGATTTATATCAGTGCTGATGATAGTAGATATGTATTAGTTGGTTCGATTATTGACAAAGGCGCGATCGGCACTTTGCAATCTGCCCTCGATGAGAACAGCACTAGTTTTACCGTACAGCTAGAGAGTGGGGAATTAGAATCAGTAAGCCCCTCAGATATCACTTTAGGATTCAATAAGTTACTCGTTGGCAATGAGATCCTTCAGTTCCAGGATCAACTATTACTGAGCGAGAACACTTATTCTGTCGGCACCTTAGTTGTTAGAGGTTTACGAGGGACAGAGAATTTTATTAATGACCATGCGATCGGAGAACGAGTAGTTCTGCTGACAGGAACAGATGCGGTGATTGAACGCATACCCTTATCTGCGGCGGACATTGGACAAGTGCGCTACTTCAAAGCACCCTCATCTGGTCAAACCTTAGAAGAAGTTCCGGCAATTCCTGTAACTATTGCTGGCAATAGCCTCAAACCCTATGCTCCTGTTAACCTAGCGGCGACTGTGGATAACGTGGGGAATATAACCATAACTTGGGAGAGGCGAGATCGCCATGCAGGAGACACAACCGATTATGAAAATTTCCCAGTCTCCGAGTATAGAGAAGAATGGGAAATTGATGTTTTGCAACTAATAGCAGTAAAAAGAACTATAACTACTTCAAATAATAAGGCAATATATTTAGCAACCGAACAAGTCGGCGACTTTGGCTCACTACAAACCACTATCACAATACAAGTGTATCAAATTTCTTCTGTCGTTGGGCGCGGTTACCCTGCGACCGCAACCTTAACTCCAACTTTACAGGAAGTCGCTCCTATCATTACAGGGTTTAGCCCGATGGCTGGCGTTGAAGGGGATACCATCACTGTATTGGGCTCGGGGTTGGCAGGAGTAATGGCGATTAAAGTGGCTGGCATCCCTACCACTAATATAGCAGTTAGTTCAGATAATGAGATTAACTTTGTTATTAGTGCTGGTACAATTTCAGGTTTAATTGAAATTACCACTCCTGGAGGAACAGCTACTAGTGCCAATGCTTTCGTGATTAATAGGCCAAGTTCTGAGTTTACGGGCTTTATTGCTGTTGCCAGTTCGCGATCGCTGGCTGATTCCGATTTAGGCAAGATCCTAGTCTGTGATACCAATAGCGGCGATATCACCATCACTCTTGATGAGACAGCGCTAACCAATCCAATTAACTTTAGATGCCAAGTTTTTAATAAGGGAACTGGGAAGGTCATCTTTGCCACCAGCTCAACATTCTTATCTCAATTGTTAGAGTTATCAATACAAAATTCCTCACTCAATATTTATTACCAAGACTCAGGCAATTGGTTTGGACTCGGATGAGCGAAATTTACGGTGGCAAAAATAGTTTTCGTGCTGTTTAAGTAATGAGTAAATACCCATTACTTATTACTCATTACTCATTACTTCTTCAGGTTTTTATTTTTTAACTCCTACACCTTTTTTCGTTCACCCTTTGGACTCTAACGACTTGAACTAGTACTGACATTAGCAAAACCAATAAACCAACCACCTGAAACTTGAGACAAGATCGCAATGTAATTTTGTCCTGCCGTGACATGCTTAATTGTTCCAGGAACCGAAGCCCAAGACTGAATATCAAATAAAGTACCTGTCGGCAAGTTTAAAATATACCGATTGCCGATCAGCAAATTACGCTTAAAATAAGACTCAGTTCCTTTTGTGAAATTATATTGACTGCTATGCTCAAATGCGCCTACAAAATAGAGGATCTGATCTAACTTTTCAAAAACAGCAACATGGCGAGTTCTTTCTGAAACATCACAGTTAGCAGGAGCGTTAGGATCGTGATTCGGACAAAATCTAAGATCAGTATGGAGATAACCAGCGTTACGATATCCTGGAGACGAATCGCCGTAAAAAGTATTTTGATTAATATTTGCCCCCCAATCAAACTCAATTTCGAGTACGCCATTAATCACATGCTCAATGCGATCATGATAATGATTGAGGTATACACCCCCCTCAACTAATTCGTTATCACCAAAAACGGCAGGAATTCCTAGCAAATTACCCTGTGTGCCAAAAACCACATTCAGATTACTAGGACTATCAGAGGTAGCTCCTAGTTGGGAAATAGGGTAGATAGTATCGTGGGAAGCATAAAAATAGTTAGCTGCCGCAGTAGTGTGAATATTGCCGCTTTTCGCGAGCGTTACAATTTCCCAAGAAAAGTCAGGAAAGACAGTTAGAGCAATTACTTGATAATCTTGGGGTGCCGTTTCGGCAAAATCTCTGACACCCAATAAAGCCACCGCTCCACCATTGCGATAACGCCAATTCA
>JASJDR010000043.1 GCA_030065615.1 Xenococcus sp. MO_188.B8
CCAGGAGGTGGCGTTAGTGCTTGAATTTTTTCTGTAGCTGTTTTCAAGCGTTGTTCCAGTCCTCTTTGTTGCTTCTGTTGAGCCACTTCTGAGTGTACTAGTAACACTCGCTCCGTCCAAATTAATTCCTCTTGTCCCAGTATTGCTGTTAGCCCATTTAATTAAACATCAAGCCGAACAAAGGATGACTAATTCTTGGTTGGCTTCAATTGTCAATGCAGTAGTGGGAATTAAGAAACTAAACCTCAGAGATAAAAAATCTTGTCTTGGTGCGCGTTCCTTAGCTGCTTACGAAGCCCAGAACACGGAGCTGGGCTTGTCCAGATCGGTGCTCTGGATAAACAGCAGGGTCGCACCGCTATTACATCAAAGAAAGTGATTGGGATGATTACTTAGAGGAAGCGATAGAATTAGCCAGCTTAGAAGCAGCTAAAGAAGCTTTTGGTGGTATTTACTCTGTGGAAAAATTAGCAACTAGATTTAATCGAGATCGCGTCATGACAATTGGACTTCAATTATTGCAATTAACATATCAAGAAAAAACTAAAAAATTGCCACAAATAATACGAGAATTCTTAAGCGATCGCTAAACCTGAAAAAATCCACAGTGCGATTACTGACAAAGTATTATTAATCGCGATAACAATTCCCAAGTTAAACAGATCCTATCGCAACTGATCGCCAATATCGCGATCGCTTTATACAATAATGGAGAATTAATCTATGGTGATGTGCCTCCCAGTTGATATTCTGTAACTATAGTGACAAATATACATTAGCTTAACTATTAGGTGTGGATATAAAAAAATTTATTGATCTCTGTACAGGTAACTGGTTCAGTCAACGTACTAATTATCAAGTCGAAACGGAAAAAACCCAAAGTAACAAAGCTGATCTTAGTATCACTCTCGTTGGGACGGATGATTCTAGAGTTAATCAACTTTGTCAGGAAAATCGTATTGCTCCTCAAAGAAGTTTGGGGGGACTCCATCATAGTTGGGATAATTCCGTAGATTGGGGTAAACCCAAACAACAAGGTTCTTCTATGATCGTAATCATTCCCGATCAAGACAAGCCGCAAACAGGAACAATAATCTCCAATACAGCTAATCAAAATGTAATGGGGAAATATGTTTTAGGCAATGACTCGGCTTTAACTCTAACCTTTGAAATTAAAGATAAATCTGTTGAAGAACGGATCTGGTTTGCTAGTGATAATCTCAGATTACGAACGAGTGTTACTAAAAACGGGGATGGCACCATGAATACTTTCTTTTATTCCGAGATTAGAAAAGCAGCGTCGAAGAAGGAATGAGGAATGAGGTAGACAAGGAAGATGAGGAGGATGGAGAGATTTTTCAAGTTTACGCTTGATACATTTCATGATTGAGAATGATAAAAATCCCTCAAGACAAACCAGCCAGAGAAAAATTAGACCTTAGGATCGGTCTTGATGGATATAATAAATAGGAAATTGGTAACAGTTATCAGTTAGCTAGCAACCAAATTTTCGGTCCTATTTACTAGATCTCTCGGGTTTTTCCTCTTTCCCTGGCTTCACCCACCTAGTGGCTGTGGGTGGAAATAAGACAACTATGATTAGGATAAGGGGAAATTAAAAGAAGCTAAATTACTGAAATATAAGACCCAAATCAATACTTCTTACATTAGTTAGTTAATTATTAATTATTAATTTTTTACTGTTATAAATATTCATCGCTTTTTCAACTCCTTCCTTGAGGCTTTTCTCGACAGCATCAACAGAAATAGCTAATATTTCTTGAATAACCTTCTTCTCTTCTGGAGCAAACTTTCCTAGTACATGGCCAATAGTTTGCTTTTTGCCATCAGATTTGCCAATTCCAATACGGAGACGGGGAAAATCTTGACCACCGAGATGAGAAATGATTGACTTCATCCCATTATGTCCCCCAGCAGAACCCGCTCGCCTCATCCTTAATCTTCCTACGGGTAAATCCATATCATCGTAAATAACTAATACAGAACCTGGAGCTATTTTATACCAATCGATAACTGCTCTTACCGCTTGCCCTGAACGGTTCATATAAGTAAGAGGTTTGAGTAAACGGATTTTGTCTCCGTAGGGTGATAATCCCTCAGCAATTGATCCCTGAAAGCGTTTATTGTCTTGCCAAGATAGACTCCAAGCTTTAGCTAAGCTATTTACGGCATCAAAGCCAATATTATGTCTGGTTTGGTCGTATTTCGATTCAGGATTTCCTAAACCCACTATAAGTTCGGGGACGATTAAGTTACTGTTACTCATTGCAAAGGATGAAGGATAAAGGATGAAGGATGAAGAATGAGGAAAATCCCTATTCCTCGTTCCTCGCTCCTTACACCTTATTCCTTAGTTAGTATTGTTGAAATAAGGTTTCGAGATATACTCTGGCACAAGCACGGTAATTTTGGGAAGAATCTTCGGCTTCTGAGCCACTATTTTGCAACAGGAATAAAGATAATGCTGCGGCAAAAACTCGATCCTGATCCCAATTAGGATGAGTATCTAAGTAAGTTTTGAGGGATTGATGAATTTCTTCAGGAATCTCTGCCAAAATGCTAACGGCGGATTTCATATTAACCTCTGGTTCTACTAGTAAAATAAACTTATTATTTTTTGGTGGGCTCGGAGAGATCCGAGCTCCCTTGGTCGCACTTTCTATAAGTAGTGCATGCAGTGACTGCTTGCGCAATTTGCGCAATGCCCTCTGGGGCAAAACGCTGTTTTTGAGTTTCTTTTAGCTGAATAATTTTTAGGATCGCTATGGGGTAGCTGGACTATTTTCATCTGGGAGGGGGTGGGTTTGTCAATATTACAAAATATTAATATTTTCTTGATGGCTATAGTAGTCTAACGAAATAATGAATCTTTGCCACTGATTTTTGTTACTTTTGTTTACAAAAATCGGTAGAGAAAGATGATGATTGAGCCAAGATAGCGAAATCCCCTGTTGGTTATTCAAAGATTGATTATGCCGTACCTGCTTGTGGAAAAATCTGGGTAAAATGTGGAAAAACTTATAGGTGTTTGTGGAAATAGTGGGGAATCTATGGGGTAAAACGCTGGTAAAAAATAAGAATTGATAATTTTCCTGAAACTGTTATTTAGCGATCGCTTTCTTGGTGTGGCAGACAGATTAGGCTATCATTGCGGATTAGAACCAATCCTTGACGACGCAATTTTCCCATCAAACGAGTTACCGTCACTCTTGTTGAACCAATTGTACTACCAATTTGGGCATGAGTAAGCAAATATGGAAGATAGTAACCTTCATCGCACAATTCTCCATGTTCGGCGATGATGATCTTTAAAAAGCTTAATAAACGGTCGATGGTTTTTCTTTGTCCTAAAGCCATAAGTAGCAATAATCGACGTTGATTTTGATATCGCAGAGCCTCATAAACTTCCTGGCGGAAATGGACCCAATTGTCTAAATCTTGCCAATAGAGCCAAATAACTTGAGTTTGTTCCCCATGAGCATAGGCTTGGATTTTAAAGCCAAGCTGGGAAACGATTTCAAAAGGTTGACCTGGGCTGACAAAACCTAAAAAAATATCTTGAGGAAAATCAGAATTAGATTCTGCTGATTCTAGGATCTCAGGTTCTTCGTCTTTCAATGCAGATTGATTCGTTCCTACTAAACGAACTACTCCTTGATTGACTAGATAAAGTAATCCCGAGCGCACGGGAATTGGTTCGTCTTTACCAAAAATGCGATCGCGATAATGAGTTTGCGCCCATTCCGCAATGCTTTGCCAGGTTAGAAAAGGACGAGATGCCTCGGAAGAAAGGTCAGAATATTGCATGGCTAGGAGGCAAAATAACTAAATTAATATATGATTAAAATTCCTATGGATAATAATCTACCAAAAAACAGGTTTTTTTCTCGATCAATTAAATTAGATTTAATTTTGCCTCAAATATCCCTTAAGCAAATCATACTTAAACAGTTACAAGATGCGATTGCTAGTTATCGGACAGAAAACTCCATTGCCAAAAACCTGGATCGAGTCTTAAATTCATTACCAAACAAAGTAATCTTGCAAGATAATTCTAATTTTCCGTCTCTTGTTTATTGTTGCGCGATCGCTTTTCCCTTGGCGAATCTTTGTGCTTTGCCATCTCTTCAAGTTGCTCAAGAATTAATCGCTTTATTACCGATAAATATTCAAGAATCTACTACGGAATCTCCCCTACAATTTACCGTCAGAGTTAAGAAAAACGGATTGATTGAGTTTGTTTTAGGTGATCGCTCCGTTGGTTTGTGGCTGTCTAGGATGGGAGGTTGGGGAGATGAGATGGGGAGCCTGGGGGCTCAGGAGATAGGGAGAGGAGGAGACTATAATGTTTTTCCTGGGCAATATGTCCATGATCGCTGTTGTTCTCTCTTGCGTTTGGGAGAACGAGAAGGGTTAATTAATTTAAACGATGGTGCTTTTTCCAGGCATATTTGGCAAATTGCCAACCCGAATCCTTTCCAATATTATTGTGATCAAAATATTAACTATTGCTACGAGCCTGCAGAACTTAATTTATTACGCAAGATATCACTATTGATCGATTATATATGCGATCGCACTGAGAACGAGTTACTACAAGAGTGCCAGGCTACAAATCCTAAAATCTGGGTTCAATTAGCCTTAAATTTAAGTGATGCTTGTCTCAAATTTATTGCAGCTTGTCGTATTTTTGGTTCTGTAGCCCGAGAACAACGCGACTTAGCGATCGCAAGATTAGGCTTGATTGCTATAGTTCAAAAATGTTTGCAGCATGTACTGAAATAAAAAAATATAGTACATTATTATATCAATGCTTCAAAAGCAGCACCTTCTTCGATCAAATCAGGAAAATTATGCCGAATATACTCTGCTTCTTCTCCTGTAGCAAATAAATAGTTTGAGCCCAGATTTGAATTAGTATTTCTGAATCTATAAAAAGTAGATCCCTTTCCTGAGCCGACTCCGTAAACGTAAAAAGATAATCCTTCTTCAATAAAATTAGGATTGTTTTGATTAATATTGTTTCGTTCTTCTTCTCCTACATAGAGATAAGTTCCAGGTACTATTTTATTTTGAAAGCGATACATAGGAATCAAATCATGTTGAGGTTCACTGCCAACTTTAAAAGCCATACCTTCTTCAGCAAAATTAGGGAAGTGAGAATGAATGTTACTACTTTCTTCTGCTCCTACAAACAAGTATGTTCCAGGTATATCTTGATTATGATATCTATAGATAGGAGTCGCTAATACGCTATCTAATGAAGTAAAGAAAGAATTATTAGTATTATCTGTTTCGTATTGTCCACCATATTGATTACTAACAAATAATAGATTGAGTTCGCCAGATTTTAGTGCATTTAATTGTGCGGCAGAAAGATAGGCTCCAAAATATTCAGTTGTATAACTTTCTCCAGCTTCTAAAGAAGAACCATTGTACCAAAGGTCAGCGATCCAGTAATCTCCTATAGGATCGAAATATTCATCGCTAGAGAGGTAAACTCTGTCAGACCAACCGTAACCATAGTGGTGATTAATTGTTGCATCTGAACCCTTGTTAGTTACAGTTATAGAAAGATCTAAATAAGCTTCGCCATAATGTTCGTCGTAATATGCGAGGGTAGCTTTGGCATCAGTAACTACCAAATCTATATCAGGAAGAGTTAGATCTAGAGGAATAGCAAATGTATTGTTATGCTCGTTAGTTTCGTGTTGATAATTATAGCTATCGGCAACAAATATGAGATAGTGATTTTCTAAATCTTGTAGATCGTAGTCGTAGAGATAAGCACTGGAATATTCGGTGTAACTCTCTCCAGCTTCTAAATTGGAGTAATGCCATATTTCAGTGAGCCAGGAATCCTTATGTGGATCAAAATGTTCATCGCTAGAGATATAAACTGTACTATACCAATCCATTCCATAATAGTAATCATCATAATATTGTGAATTAAATAAAGCAGTCTCCGTACCATGATTAGTTACGGTCAAATAAAGATCTAGATAAGTCGCGCCATAATGTGAATATGTTCGATGAGCTTGAGCATCTGTAACTACCAAATCTACATCAGGAGGAGTTAGATTTAGATCTAGAGGAATAGCAAACGTATTGTTATGTTCGTTAGTTTCGAATTGATTACTGTTGCTATCGGCAACGAATATTAAATATGTATTCTCCAACCCCCAAGCATTAGGCTTGTAAATTGAAGCCTCAAATTTATTTGTATAACTCTCTTGAGCTTGTAAATTAGATTCCTGCCAATATTCATTCAGCCAGTAATCTTCTAGGGGATCGAAATGTTCATCACTGGAGAGGTAAACTGAATCAGACCAACCATTATGAGAGTAATAGTTATTATCATCATTATCTAGATCAACGAGTGCAATTTCCGTTCCCAGATTTTTTACAGTCAAAGAAAGATCTACATTTATGTAAGCTTGGCTATTATAAATGTCATAAGTATCTTCATAAAATTTGTCGTCAGATACTATTGTCGCTTTAGCATTTTCAATTACTAAATCTACATCGGGTCCATTACCAGAAGTAAGGGTATAATTTCCCGTTTCAGGTGAACTAAAACTAGTAACACGAACAAGATAATTAATATTTTCTTCAGGAATGAATATCAGTTGAGGATTTAGGCCATCATCGTCGTCATTTTCAGCAATAATTTCACCAGTATCATTATTAATCAACTGTAAGTAAGGATCAAATTCTTCAGAAAATAAATTGATTACTATTGTTTTTCCTGGAGTTAAATCCACTAATAGATAATCATCTTTAAAGGCATCTAAACGATTGGGATTTAACTCATCGTTTAATTCTAAGATACCATGTAAAATTTCATTATTTGCTGAAATTGTATTCATAATTTTACTAATATTTATATGTCTCTTAAAATGATAATGATTCTGATTTATTTCACCCTGGCATTATTGGCAAGTAAGATCTTATTAATTACAAAAATCCGAGAATCTAAATAAATACCGTTGATTTCAAGCAAAATCAGCTAAAAAATCACTGCAGTGTAGAAATTATTTTACTTTCTATAAAGTAACTTCTTCTGAGTTTAAAAGTCCTGAGTAATTCTAACTATTTATCAAAGATAATAAATTACCTTTTATCTATAATTCTTAGTACATTAATGAATTATACGACTGCAAAGTTAAGGGAATTTACTGACAAAATTATTAAAAAAGTTTTAGGTTTTAGAGTTTAGGTTTTAGGTTCAGTTGGATAAGTAATCTACTCCAGCGAATTGTCGAAAACACAAAGATGGTAGGTTATAGCAACCAAATTGCTCTGAAAAGTATTAGAACCATATTTCTTTGTCTCTAATACCTGCCACCTTTGAAGCGTAGCTCTGATAATAAAAAATAATCTTTGTTAAAGTTTATTTGAAGTTTGGTAAGAATATCAGACTATAATTTGGACGCAGATGTTCAATCTAGGAGAATTTGAGAACTTGCACCAGAATATTATCAATATTTCCAGAGCAATTATTCCTTTACTAAGTAACACCATAGTTATTGGTGGAACTTTAGGTTTGACAACTACTGTTAATGCCCAAGAATCTTTATCCGTTGTCTATCCCCCCGAGGAACATCAAACCACAGCCGAGCAGATTTTTATTATTGGTACTTCATCCCCCAAAACAGAAGTATTGATTAATGGTCAAACTATCAGAAGAAGCCCCCAAGGGCATTTTGCGCCAAGTTTTCCTTTAAAACTAGGAGAGAATATTTTTACATTGCGTGGAGGCAATCAAGAACAAACAGTCACAGTTACCAGAATTAGTGAACAACCAACTATTCCAACTGGAGCTTCCTTTGCGGAAAACTCCTTAACTCCAGCCGAAGATATCGCCAGATTACCAGGAGAACTAATTTGTTTCGGTGCAGTTGCGCCACCGAATGCTCAGGTATCAGTGCGCTTACGAAATAGATTAGTGACCTTAGTTTCCCCACCAGAATTGGTACAATTACCCGCCAATTCTGCGGTGTTAATTGACAACAATCAACCGAGGACTGCTGATATCAGTAATTATCAAGGATGTACCAGTTTTTCGAGAATTGGCAATTTAGGAGTACCTAAATTTAAGGTTAGCTTAAATGGCAAACAAGTAACTCAAAAGGGAACTGGTGCCATCGAAATTATCTCTCCTGATACTCCCGAGGTGATTGAAGTTATAGCAGATACTGGAACTGCCAGAACCGGGCCTTCAACAGATTATTCCCGTCTGACTCCTTTACCTCAGGGAACCAGAGCTAGTGTCACGGGAAAAGAGGGAGCGTGGCTACGTTTAGATTATGGTGCTTGGATTAAGGCCGAGGAAACCCAAACTCTATCTACTAATGTACCTCCGCGATCGCTGATTCGTAGTATCACATCTCGCAAATTGCCCACTGCTACAGAAATAATTTTGCCCCTACAAGTCCCTGTGCCAGTAAAAATTCAGCAAGAAGATCAGAAAATAACCCTGACTCTTTACAATACTACTGCCCAAACAGATACCATCCGTCTTGATGATGATTCTTTCATCAAACGGATGGATTGGCAACAAGTAACTCCTACAGAAATTGCCTATACTTTTCATCTCAAGACTGCCCAACAATCGGGTTATGATTTACGTTACGAAGGAACAAATTTAGTTTTATCTTTACGTCATCCTCCCAAGCTATCAAGTAATAGTAGTTTGCCTCTGCAAGGAATTAGGATCTTACTAGATCCTGGACATGGCGGTTCAGAATCAGGAACTAAAGGTCCTACAGGTTATCCAGAAAAAGAGATGAACTTAGTGATTTCTAAGTTATTAGAAAAAGATTTACAACAATTGGGGGCAACTGTTTACCTAACTAGAGAAAGCGATCGCGATTTATCGTTAAAAGATAGAATGACTTTAATTGATAATATCAAACCAGATCTGGCAATTTCGATTCATTATAATGCTTTACCCGATGGCGGAGATGCTGAAAATACCCAAGGAATTAGTACTTTTTGGTATCATCCTCAGGCTCATAATTTTGCGGTATCTTTACATAATTATTTAGTAACAAAATTAAACCGTCCAGACTATGGAGTATTTTGGAATAATCTGGCGCTAACTCGTCCCCATACAGCACCATCGATACTTTTAGAATTAGGTTTTGCCATCAATCCTTGGGAGTATGAATGGATTAGCGACCCCCAAGAACAAAAACGTTTGAGTAAAGTAATTGCTGAGGGCATAGTAAACTACTTTGATTGATAGCTAGATAAATTTTGTATTAATTTAAGCGATCGCTATTGGCTAGTGGAGCTGGGCTTAAGTCTAACCACCATTAGAAGCCCTTCAATTTTTATTTCTCAAGGTTTTATAAATGGTAGGCGTATTTACGCAAACCTCCACTAGTTCACTACCACCATGATTATAGTTTACGATGAATGTTATGTAGGTATCTCGATCCAGCACGGGGCTTTCAACCCATCCCAATCGGGAAGTAACTTAATACCGAGGATTAAATTTAGAATGACAGAATATCCCATAATCAAATGAATAAAATAGATAAGCCCATTGTCTTTTTTGATGGTGAGTGCATTATGTGTAATAAATTTGTCGATATTCTGCTCAATATAGACAAAGCAGGGGCTATTATTATTGCACCGCTTCAGGGTCAAACAGCAGCAAAATTATTACCGCCATTGCCGAACAATCGTGAAGAATGGTCAATTTTTTATATTGATCAAGGTGAAATTTCAGCTCAATCAGATGCTTTCCTTAATATTTGTCGTCGTCTTGGTGGTATTTGGTCAATTTTGAGCTTATTTAAGATTATTCCTCGTTCGATTCGAGATTATATTTACAGAGTAATTGCTCGCAATCGATATCAACTATTTGGAAGACGTTCTACTTGTCGCATGCCCAATGAGCAGGAAAAGTCTCGATTTTTACCATGACATGTATTTGAAGAGAATTTTAATATTTGGATGATGATTCAGTACATTTTATTAACTTAAGAGCGGTTTAACCAATAGCTTAGAGTAATAAACTTGATGAAACAATCTTGATTTTTGCGTAATTACACTGAATATATGAATATAACTAAAAAAATCAACTAGTAAAAATTACAGATCTTCAGGATTAAGACCGATTAATTACCTAATTACTGCTAAAATAAATGATATTGAGTAGCTATTGCTATATTGCCTCAATGACTCCTAGGGAGTTGTTGTTAAAATTTTTTTTGGAGCTCACTAATAATATATGCATAGAAAAAGTTCTTTTGATTCTTCGCAAATTATGTTTCGTGCTGACGAACTAATGAATGCTGCGTCCAATCGTTATCGAATAACTGTCCAAGTAGCAAATAGAGCCAAACGACGCCGTTATGAAGATGTAGATAATTTTGATGATCCAGTGATGAAGCCTCCTATTCGCGCCATTATTGAAATGTCTGACGAACTTACCCAATCAGATATCATTGGCGATTAGGAAATTATTTAGCATAATTTTTCTAAAAACATATTTTAAATTCCCGAAGAGCGATTACTTTTTCTCTAGGGAATTAAAAGCGATCGTCGAAAAAATATTTCCAAAAATTGCAACCTAGTCCTAAATTTTTACGATAAGGTTCGTAGTCAATTAATTAATGTAGGTTCTTACTCATGATTACTTAATTTTTGGTGTTTATTTTATTTTATTTTCAACCTCTATTAATCTTTTATTAATATCTCTGACGTCCTCTTTTAATTCAATTAGTAAAGTAGCAAAACGGTCAAAAAGAGGGTCGCTACTTCCAACCAAATTACCATTAATATTCGCAGGAGAAGTATTTCTAGGAGGATTTGGGTCTCTGGGACTGGCCAAATTACCAGCGCGGCTCAATCTTCGAATCTCCGACTCTAAACGATTAATTCTTGACCTTAAGCTACTAAGTTCTGCATTAATACTGGTGGTTGATTGGCTAACAACGGTCAGATTAGTAGTACTGATAATCATAAGATATATCAATATTGTTGACAAAATAACTAACAATATTCTTTTATATTTTATTTTTTTCATGATTTTATAAGAGTTATGCAGACTTGAATCTTCATAAGTTAGATGAAAGGGACAGAAATAAAATCTAATCAAGCAGTTGCAATAATTGTCAAATATTTAGAAAGTAATTAAAAGTCGGCAACCGACTTGTTACGTATTATATATGTGTATTTCTGAAATTCTTAAGTAATTGTGCCAAATAAATTTACCTATTGAAGATACGATAGCTAGGTTTTAGAAAAAAAATATGTGCAATTCATTTTCTATGTCTACTTACTATTATATAGAGCCCTTCTCAAATTAGTGAGATGCAGAAGGCTCTGCTTTAGAGAATGGATAACACCAAGTTATACCTCATGAATCTGAGAAAAGCTATTTTGCAACAGGTTTATTAGCTCTTGTTTCAGGAGAATTATTTTTTGCCTTCTGACCGCGGAATGCGGTCAGCGCAGCGGGCAGACCCCGCGTCGGCGAAAGACCCTAAAGGACTAGCTTCGCGTCGCGCAAGGGCGGGAATGGGGGATAACAATTCAATTCCTGGTGTTGAACCAATAGAACCTAACAAAATACTCCCCCCTTCCCGGTGCTGCCCAAGAAAGGCTCCGTCGTGTCTTGGTGCGCGTCTCTTGGTCGGCGTTCCTTAGCTCGGGAAACCCGAGCAGGTTCCGACCGCTTCCCTAGGTCGGGAGACCCGACCGGGGTCGCACCGCTTTTACGGCGGAGTACCGCTGACTCATCTCGTGATGCTCACTTGCTTTTACTATGCCATGAAAACGACATATCATCCCACGTAGATGTGATGAATGGGAGACGGGATGAATTAAGACACCGTTGCTTCCATTGGAAGAAGCCTAGCCAATTGTTTAAGCCGATCTTAAGCTTGGTGCTTGTAAGTAAAATCTCTTTCTAGAATGGATTTGTAGAAGGAAGAAATTAAGGAAGAAATTCTGAATTTTCAAATTTGCTTTCCTTAAATCTCTCCTTTAGGGAGGTTCTTATTTATGCAGCATCCAGAAGCATCAAGCATTAATGAGCATAGTTTAGATCGTGACTGTACAACTCTATCGAGGCATGTACTCCAACAGTTATCTAGTTTTAATGCTGAAGCGCAAGATATTAGTGCGATTATGAATCGCATCGCTTTAGCAGCTAAGTTGATTTCTCGTCGTCTTAGTAAAGCGGGATTGATGGCTGGGGCTTTGGGTTTTACAGGAGAAACCAATGTCCAAGGAGAATCCGTCAAAAAGATGGATGTTTATGCCAATGAGGTATTTATCTCTGTATTTAAGCAAAGCGGCTTAGTGTGTCGTTTGGCCTCAGAAGAGATGGATAAGCCCTATTATATTCCTGAAAATTGTCCCATAGGACGTTATACCTTACTGTACGACCCTATTGATGGTTCTTCTAATGTAGATATCAATCTTAATGTCGGTTCTATTTTTTCCTTGCGTCAACAACAAGGGGAAGATTTAGAAGGAGAAGCTAAGGATTTACTGCAACCTGGAGATCAACAAATTGCAGCAGGTTATATTTTATATGGTCCTTCTACAGTATTAGTTTATTCTTTAGGCAAAGGAGTACATTCTTTTATTCTCGATCCTAGTTTGGGAGAATTTATTTTAGCAGAAGAGAATATCCAGATTCCCCAACATGGCCCTGTTTATAGCGTTAACGAGGGGAACTATTGGCAATGGGATGAATCGATACGGGAATATATTCGTTATGTTCATCGCCATGAAGGTTATACCGCTCGTTATAGTGGGGCTTTAGTGGGAGATTTTCATCGTATTTTGCTACAAGGTGGGGTTTTCCTCTATCCAGGTACCGTACAAAAACCTCAAGGGAAGTTAAGACTAATCTATGAGAGTGCGCCGCTGGCATTTTTAGCCGAACAGGCTGGAGGAAAAGCTAGTACAGGAAATCAAAGACTATTAGATGTTGTCCCAGATAAATTACACGCCCGTACTCCTTTAGTTATCGGTAGTACCAAAGATGTCGAGTTAGTAGAATCTTTTATTCAAGATTGGACTAGAAGACAACTAGAGACAGAGTCATTGATAGTTACTTAAAATCGCTTCGCGATTAGCTATTAGCTTTTTTACTCGCATAGGATCGGAGTTGAACCAGGCTGAGAGCTGGGGAAACGAAGTCAGAAGAGTCAAGCCCATTAAATAATTGAAAATTAAAGAAGGAGCCAAAAATTGTGGTAGCAACCCCTATTCAAGAAATTGAAAATACCTACGGCCAAAGTATCTGGATGGATAATCTCAGTAGAGATATTATCGAGTCTGGAGAACTTGCCCAACTGATTGAAACTAGAGGAATTCTCGGGATTACTTCAAATCCAGCAATCTTTGAAAAAGCGATCGCTGGTAATCAAATTTACGATGCTCAGATTACTGCTGGGATCAAGGCTGGTAAGTCGGTAGACGAGATTTACGAGGATTTGATTTTTACTGATATTCGTAATGCTTGCGATATTTTCTTGCCTGTTTACGAAAAAACTAATGGTTTGGATGGTTACGTCAGTGTGGAAGTACCACCTACCATTGCCAAAGATACCGCTAGTACAATATCTGAAGCCCAGCGCTACTATAATGCTATCGGCAGACCTAATGTCATGATCAAAATTCCTGGCACTCCTGAAGGCTTACCCGCAGTAGAAGCGACTATTGCCGCAGGAATTAATGTGAATGTAACTTTGCTGTTTTCCGTTGACAGCTATGTTGATACTGCTTGGGCATATATTCGTGGTTTAGAAAAGCTTGCTGAATCAGGGGGAGACGTAACAAAGATTGCTTCTGTGGCCAGTTTCTTCCTCAGTCGTATTGATACTAATATTGATAATCGTCTTGATGCCAAAATTAAATCGGGAGTTAGTCAGGATACTGGAGCTAAGCTGATTGGTTTAAAAGGTAAAGTTGCGATCGCAAATGCTAAAATTGCCTATCAAAAATACAAAGAAATCTTCGGTAGCGAACAATGGCAAGCCCTGGCAGAGAAAGGAGCTAGAGTACAACGTTTGTTATGGGCTTCGACTAGCACCAAAAATCCTGAATACAGCGATGTGATGTATGTGGATGATTTGGTAGGAATGGATACGGTTAATACCTTACCTCCCAATACCATTGAAGCCTGTGCCGATCACTGTGATCCGGCTAACCGCATCGAAAGCAATATTGAAGGAGCGTACCAAGTTATTAATAGCTTAGGCGATGATGACGTCGCGATTGCGATCGATGAAGTGATGAGCGAATTACTTGAAGAAGGAATCGACAAATTTATCAAACCTTTTGAATCTCTGATGGTATCGCTTGAAACCAAAATTAAACAACTAGCAACTGTTTAAGAAAAAAGAAAGACTTGAGGCACAAGCTACTAGTTACTAGATACTAAAAAGTAACTAGTAGCTTGCCATTAGGAGGTAGTCACCAGTAACCAAAAATTCTTTCCCATTCATCCATCCTTCATTTTTCATCGTTTAAAGAAATGCCTGCAATATTAGAAAATCCTTTAAGAGTTGGCTTACAACAGGAAAGAACTCCCGAACCCTTGATCCTGATAATTTTTGGTGCTTCGGGAGACTTGACCCAAAGAAAATTAATTCCTGCTATCTATCAACTTAAAAAAGAACGCCGCTTACCGCCAGAGTTAACTGTTGTCGGTGTTGCTCGTCGTGATTGGAGTCACGAATATTTCCGCCAACATCTCAAAGAAGGGATTGAAAAATTTAGCGATGGCATCAGTAACGAAGAATTGTGGAATTCTTTCTCAGAAGGCTTATTCTACTGTTCAGGCAATATGGATGAAGCAGCAAGTTATGAGAAACTGAAAGCATTTTTGGCCGAATTAGATGGGAAAAGAGGAACTCGGGGTAACAGAGTCTTTTATCTTTCAGTATCTCCTCGTTTCTTTAAACCTGCCCTCAAACAACTTGGTGCAGCAGGAATGGTAGCTGATCCGATCAAACACCGTGTTGTGATCGAAAAGCCCTTTGGGAAAGACTTGAGTTCAGCTAAATCTCTAAACCGTGTAGTACAGAAAGTCTGTCAAGAACAGCAAGTTTATCGCATCGACCATTATTTAGGGAAAGAAACAGTTCAAAATGGATTGGTATTCCGTTTTGGTAACGCTATCTTTGAACCTTTGTGGAATCGACAATTTGTCGATCATGTGCAGATTACCGTAGCCGAAACTGTGGGAGTGGAGGATCGAGCTGGTTACTACGAAACCTCTGGCGCTTTAAGGGATATGCTGCAAAATCACTTAATGCAGCTCTTTGCTATTACCGCGATGGAAGCCCCTAATGCTCTAGATGCAGACAGTATTCGCAGTGAAAAAACTAAGGTATTGCAAGCTACCCATGTTGCTGATGTGAATAATCTCGAAAAATCTGCTATTAGAGGTCAATATGCGGCAGGATGGATGAACGGCAAACCCGTCAAAGGTTATCGAGAAGAAACAGGAGTTAATCCCGAATCTACCACTCCTACATTTGTGGCGATGAAATTAATGGTAGATAACTGGCGCTGGAAAGGAGTCCCTTTCTATCTTCGCACAGGAAAGCGGATGCCCAAAAAAGTTTCCGAAATTTCGATACACTTTAAAGAAGTTCCCTTATTAATTTTTAAATCCGCAGCTCAACAAACTAATCCCAATATTTTGACCATGCGGATCCAACCTAATGAAGGAATCTCGCTCAATTTTGAAGCTAAAATGCCTGGTCCCGATTTACGCACTCGCACAGTAAATATGGACTTTAGCTATGGCTCTTCCTTCGGTATGGCAACCTCAGATGCCTATCACCGTTTGTTACTAGACTGTATGTTAGGAGATCAAACCTTATTTACTCGTGCTGATGAAGTAGAAGAAGCTTGGCGGATTGTGACCCCTGTGATCAATACTTGGGAATCTCCTAGTGATCCTAGTTTAATCCCCCAATATGAAGCCGGAACTTGGCAACCTACCGAAGCCGAATTTCTCTTAGAAAGAGATGGAAGACGCTGGCGAAGACTTTAATTACGTTATCAGTGAACAGTTATCAGTGAACAATTGTTCCATAATTAAGTTGAGTAATTATATCTTTAATAATTATCACTCCTATGAATTTTTTAATTTTTGTCACAGTCTTAACCCTCCATTGATAACTGATGACAAACGACAAATGACTAATAACAAATGACTAATAACTGAAGATTATGGTTAGTACAACATCATCCCCCATAGTATCTTTACAAGCTCCTAAAGATGTCTCCATCGAAGAGATTGAAGCTGAACTACGATCGCTTTGGACATCTGTAGAGGAAGCCTCCGCTTCTAGAGCAGCAACCTTTACTCTGATAGTCTACGAACCTGATGGGACACAACAATTACTAGCAGCTTTAGGATTTTATACCGGGCCGATTGATGGGATCGCTGGCCCAAGAAATGAAGCAGCGATTACCGCAGCCCAGAAAGCATATAAGATGGAAATTACCGGTAAATCTAGTTCTAAACTGCTGACTAAATTGCAGGCTGAATATGCGAAAGCGAAAGCAGAAGATCAGCTAACGAGAGAGCATCAAACCTCCTCGGTGCAATATTCTCCTGACTCCCAAGGAGCGATCGCTGATGCCATTGCCGCTGCTAATCCCTGCCGGATCATCGCTCTAGTTCCCAGTTTAGGACAGGATGAGGGGGTTAAAGCGCAAGTGTCGGCATATTGTCCTGTTAACAAAAAAAGTAAAGATACTCTTATTTGCTGTGAATATATCACCCTAAGTGGCACGGCAGAAGCTTTTGAGAGAATTGGCGGAGTTATTACCGAATTAACCATCGGTGATTTACCCAAATTCTTGTGGTGGAAAGCTACCCCTGGAGGAGAGCATCCATTGTTTAAGCGTTTAATAAACTATTGCGATAGCACTATAATTGATTCTAGTGTGTTTAATGAGCCTGAATCTGATTTAGAGTGCGTCAGCAAAATGATCCAACAGGATGTTCCCCTAGCAGATATTAACTGGCGTAGATTAGCCGCTTGGCAAGAATTATCCGCTGAAGCCTTCGATCCACCGGAAAGGCGCGCTGCGATTTATGAAGTGGATCAAGTAACTATCGACTATCAAAAAGGCAGTCAAACCCAAGCTTTAATGTTCCTTGGTTGGCTAGCTTCTCGTTTAAATTGGACTCCTGTTTCCTATGACAAAGAAGGAGGAGACTATGATATTTGTCGGGTCAAATTTATTAGCGATCGCGATCAGCGCTCAATCGAAGCTGAACTGGCAGCTATTCCTACTGTTGACTGGCATGAGGTTCCAGGCGACTTAATTAGTTTGCGTTTAACTTCTACTAATCTTAATGCCGATTGCTGTACTGTATTATGTTCTAGCACCACTGGATGTATGCGGATGGAAGCTGGAGGCGGGGCTCAATCTTGTTATATTCAGCAGGTTGCACCGTTATTTGACCAAAAGACAGAAGAGTTGTTGGGGCAACAGTTACAGCGTTGGGGTAGAGAGGTTTTGTATGAAGAAAGTATGGCAGTTACTGCGAAAATCTTGGAGTTAAGTCATTGAGAAGCTTTTAAAGATTAGAGATGGTCTTGAATGTCTAGTAGAATTCTGGAATTGCGGTGATGGCGCTGGCATCGTTTTTTCGGTGTTGCTGATTTAAAACATGAATTTAATAATAATACTGATATGGCTCTTAGGTTTTAGCTCTTGGCTATTAGCTTTTTGAAAACACATTATAGAAGATCATAAATGTGCTTTTCATAGCCTGATTCAGCAACGCCGTTTTTTCCGCAAATGCGATCGCGTATAATCTAATACCAAATTAAAGAATGTTTGCTACACATCCAATTTAGGTAGGGGTTTGGCACTGCCAAACCCCTACCTTTATCTGTCGTATTCTTTATTCAAATTGGTATAACTATTGAGCGCAGAACCTAGTTTGATCATCTTTCTCTTAGAAATCTCTTCGCATAATTTTTCAATGTAACTCAGTTGATAATTTTAGCTGAGGAATCCCCCAAATTTTATTTGTGGGGAGTCGTCAAAGCCTACTAGTATGGATTAAAACAGTTGCCAATCAGGAGACTGTAACCTCTTCAATCTTGCTAGGCGTTTTGTAAAATATCTAGAATCTAGTCTTGACCAACAATGAATCATTGAAGCATTAATATTAATGGCCCAAGACCAAATATGAGCAGTTTGAGTTAAGGCTTGTAAACAATCTTCTTCTTCTGGAGTTAGGACTTGAACTGCTTGATAACTTTCAAAACAGGCTTCTCGCATTTTCCTTCCTAAGCCAGCTCCCAGAGAGACTTGCAGAAATTTGGCTAAATCAAAAGCTCGCCAGCCATAACCACATTGATCGAAATCAAATAAAGTAATGCGGTTATCTTCAGTAAAGTGAATATTGCCACTATGAGGATCTCCCCAACAAGTAGTCCAGAAAGGTAACTTTTGTGGCAGTATTTTTAATTCTGCTTTAATCTGGGTAATACTATCGCGTAAATACTGTAAATCTTCTGGTCTCTCTTGTAAAAATGGCGCAATTTTAGTTAAAGAATTATCTAAAAGATATTCTAAGGTTAAATTTTTATTAGTCAGTGTTTCTAAGATTAAACCCTGTTGTGAAGGAGCAAACTTAGTTCCTATTTGATGTAAATTAGCTAAGGTTTGACCGAAAATTTTACTTTGTTCAATCGTTAAATCTCCCAAGGGGATCGTGCCTTCGGCATAGGGAAAGAGAGCAGCATAGCGATCACCTTCTAAGGCTTTTACTGTTACAAAAAGAGAATTTTCTCGAGTTCTTAAAGGATAGGCTACTGGTAGAGAATTTTGATGTAAAAAGTCGAGTAATTCCAACTCAAATTCAATCTCTAGTTGAGAACGCCAGTGATGATGAGAGACTCTAAGAACATAATATTCTTGCTCTGTTTCAACTAGATAAATATCACTTAAACCACGATTCCAGAGAAGGCAACTAGTTATGGATGCGATCGCGTAACGGTTAAGTACTTGTTCTATTAATGCTTGGGGAGACAAAGTAGAGTAAACGACAGGAAATACTGCGCTTGAGCTTGTATGACGCGGCTTGGGTGAAGTACTAATGATCACATCTACAATAGACATACTTAATTACTCAACTAACAACCTTACTCTTCTTCTTGTTTTAATAAGGTATTAATCTATACCATTTTTCAGTAAAAACCACTAACAAAATATCAAGATTTCATCACATAAGAGTTAAAACTGATTAAAAAAATTGGAAATGCCGACGAAAGATGGATAATTAGCTATCATTAATTATCCATATTAATTATTCATTATTAATTGTCCATTATTCTAAATCTTGGAATAATGGAGTACTGAGATAACGTTCTCCAAAACTTGGTTGAATAACCACAATTAACCTACCCTTATTTTCTGGTCGCACAGCCACTTTAATCGCAGCTGCGATCGCAGCTCCTGAAGAAATCCCTGATAATAGACCTTCTTCTCTAGCGAGACGACGACCATATTCAAAAGCCTCTTCGTTAGTTACTGTCACCACTTCGTCTATTAAGTCCACCGCTAAGACTTTGGGGATAAATCCAGCACCAATACCCTGAATTTTATGGCCTCCAGGATTGCCACCAGATAATACAGGACTGCCAATCGGTTCAACTGCGATCGCTTTAAATCCTGGTTTACGTTTTTTAATAACTTCAGCGATTCCGGTAATTGTACCCCCTGTACCCACACCAGAAACCAGAATATCCACCTTGCCATCGGTATCTTGCCAAATTTCTTCTGCAGTAGTTTGACGATGAATTTCGGGATTAGCAGGATTTTCAAACTGTTGCAACATATAAGCATCGGGAATCGCCGCTTCTAAATCTTCCGCCTGTTGGATCGCTCCCTTCATTCCCTGATCTGCAGGAGTTAATTTTAATTCTGCACCAAAAGCTTTTAACATTGCTCTTCTTTCGAGGCTCATACTTTCAGGCATCGTTAAGATTAGCTTGTAACCTTTTGCTGCTGCTGCCATTGCCAAAGCAATTCCCGTATTTCCTGAAGTTGGCTCTATCAGGGTAGTTTTTTTTGGGGAAATTAGTCCTGCTTTTTCCGCAGCAAGAATCATATTAACTCCAATTCGATCTTTAACTGAAGAAGTGGGATTCATGCTTTCTAGCTTCACCACAATTTCTGCTACACAGCCTTCCTTCGCAGTAATAGAATTTAAACGTACTAGAGGAGTCTTTCCGATCAGTTCCGTAATATTATTGGCAATACGCATCGTCAATATAAAAGTACTTGGTTTACTCTCAAATGTGCAATTTTCATTTAACAATGATTTATTGATATTTATGCAGAAACTAAGTCTTTCTTAATTTGAGCTAACTAACTTGCGTCTAATTTGAAACCTTCGGTCTTTTTACTGAAAATGTTGTGGTAAAGATTTATTACTCTGTTCTCTTAGTCGATTTAGCGATCGCCTACAATAAAATACCAGCCTTACTACAAGACTAGAATCAACTTTTAAATTAATAGTAATGGATAAAATATTCGCCTTAAGCAAGTGGTAGTATAGGGAAAGCAACTACTTTGGATGAACTTGTTTGCTTTGTCTCCAAATTTTTCTTGCTCAAAATAATGGCTGTCAAAATCACTCTCACCTTACCAGAAAATTTAGTTGAATCTGCTCAACGTCTCGGAGATATCACCCAGCAATGCGTCTTAGCCAATCTGCGATCGCTAGACCAATTTCTTGAGGATAATCTTCTTGCATATAATGGAGACCCTTACCTAAATAATGGATTTCAATATTGGGAAAATGTTGAGCTGTCCATTGGGCAACTTGAGGCGGATTGAGCGAACCACCGGGAGAGACATAAAAATGTAATTTAGGTATGGTTGTTTGGGTTAACCATTCACCATAATCTTTAATTACGACTTCTGTTTCTGGAGGTTGTCCCGCAATGGGAATTTGACTTGCCCAAACTAGGGTAGGTTTACGGGAAGACTGATCCAGATAAGGACAACGATAGGCTGCTAGTTCTGCTTCAGTTAAATCTCGCAAAACAGCATGGGGCAAAAGTTCTTCAACAAAAATATTGCGCTCATAAACTAGTTGTTGCCCTGCGGGAGTATCTCTCACCGCACCAAAAACAGCAGCCAATTGCTCTCCCATTTGGGCAATATTGGCAACTGGGAAAAAAGGAGGAATCAAGGCTTCCATAAAAGTAATACCCTTGACATTATCCTCATGACGACGAGCATAGTGAAACCCCAAAGCTGAACCCCAATCGTGAACAACTAAAGTGATATTATGCAGGTCTAATGCGGCAATAAATGCTTCTAAATAACGAGAGTGATCGGTAAAAGTATAGTCAATATTTGGCTTATCGGACTTTCCCATGCCAATTAGATCAACTGCAATTGCCCTACCTTGGGGACTTACAAAGGGAATAATATTGCGCCAGAGATAGGACCAACTGGCATTACCATGAATAAACAGAATCGGCTCTCCTTCTCCCACATCGATATAGTGCATCTTTGAACCTAAGACTTCGATGTACTGGGATTCATAGGGAAAATCGGCGGCAATCTCTGGACTATCACAGGGAGAGAAGGTTTCTGCCAAGACAAGATTATTCGATAAACGGAGATTTATCGGTAGAAAGAATACATTAGACAGACAGAAGATTACAGCCAGAACTAAGGTTAAAAACGTCTTCATTTCTTAAGAGATAAGATTTTAAAAGCGAAACTGTTGAGAGTAAAGCATCATTTCTTGATACAGTTTTTTATCTCCTGTTGCACGATATAACTCAGCAGCCTTAATCGCATCTGCTTGAGCATTTTTAAATTTACCAAGATGATGATTTGCGATCGCACGATGATGATAGTTGACAGGATCTTGCGGAGCTCTCTTAATAACTCGGCTGAAGTCTGCTACTGCTCCTTGATATTTTCTCAGCTTCATCCGTACTCGACTTCGCATGAAATAAAGTCCAGCTGGCTGATATCCCAAGTCCTCAGCACGAGTTAGATCAGCGTCAGACTTGTGATATTCTTCTAATTTGCGATAACTATAACCTCTCTGATAATAAGCCCAAGCAAAATAGGGATTTAGCTCAATAGCACGAGCCAAATCTGCTATGGATTCTTGATAATTTCCTGCTCGGCGATGGGCTTTGCCTCGATTATAGTACCAACCAGGAACCTTGGGTTCTAATTCAATAGCCTTAGTTTGATCTGCGATCGCCGCTTCATAGTCTTCCACCGCTTCATAAGCTAAACCCCGATTAGCATATTTCCCGCCATCATTGGGATTAAGTTCAATCGCCGCCTTAGCATCAGCGATCGCACCTAAATTATCACCTAACTGACGACGTAACAAACCGCGATTTTGGTAGGCTATTTCTTTAATAAAACGAGGCGCTTTATTCTCAGGATCTAATTCAATTGCCGTGGCATAATCAGCTAAAGCCCCTGGAAAATCTTCAATTTGTTCTTTGAGCCAACCTCGATTAAAATAGGCTCTGGTATAGTTTGGATTAGCTGAAATTGCTTTTTCAAATAGAGCAAGTGCTGTTTGATAATTACCTCGCTTGGCGGCTTTCTTTCCTTGATCTGTTAATTGTTCTGCGCGATCTATGGGCTGGGAATTGAGATTATTAGTAATAATAATATTATCGGAGTTTACTCTCTGGGTTGCGGAGAAAAATTGTAGAGATTGTTCACTTTGCTGACAACCTACGAGCAATGAAAAAGTTATCAACAATAGGCTCAATAGATTATTAGTCATAGGTCTGATGTTTGGAACTAGATATTTTTCCAAACTGACATTATTTATACGCGATCGCAATGATCTTACTTACTTAAGATCATTGATTTGAAAAATGATTTTCTAGATTGCAAAGTTTTTTCAAAGTTGATTTTTTCCACCGACAAATTCTAATAACTTGTGTTTCAATTATCTTAATTACAAAAAATCAAGTAAGAGTTGCTGACGGATCTCGCTTATGACAAGTCTAATTTCTCGCGCGCTCTCTTTCATATCGATTTCAGAAGCCCCACCCCAATCTTTATCCGAATTACAGAGTAAAACTCCTCTTAAGGTAGTCGCGATTGGAGATAGTCTCGTTTATGGTTACGGGGATTTTGTGGGTGGTGGTTGGGTAGAAAGATTACGCCGTCAATGGATGTCTTCTGAAACAGATGATCGCGTATTATATAATCTGGGAGTTAGAGGCGATCGCGTTGTGAATGTAACTCAACGTTTAGCCACAGAATTTAAGCGTCGCGGAGAATTACGTCATCAAGTGCCCGATGCTATTATATTGTCAGTGGGAATTAATGATTCGCCTCGCTTGAGAAAACCAGACGGGAAATTATTTACTGATTTGGTCGAGTTTAAGCAGCAATTGGCGGATTTACTAGATTTAGCTACCAGTCTCGCTCCTGTATTCTTTGTGGGCATGACCCCCGTGGACGAATCGAAAATGCCTTTTTATGATTGTTTTTATTACAATCATCTCGATCAATATCACTATAAAGAAGCGACATTACGGGCTTGTCAGGAACGACAAATTCCTTATTTAGATGTATTTGATTTGTGGTTATCTAGAGGGGGAACTTGGTTGCGATCGCAATATGGCAAAGATGGATTACATCCTAATGTACAAGGCTACGAAAATTTACTTCAGGATATTTTAAATTGGAAGGCAATTAGTTAATAAAGATGGATCATAGCCAAACTCCATTAATAACTGCTTTAAAGTTAGCAGCGAAAGAACAACATGCTGCGTTTTATACTCCTGGGCATAAAAAAGGACAAAGAATCAATTCTAATCTCGAAAATTTACTAGGTAAACAATTATTTAGGGCAGATTTGCCGGAATTACCTGGATTAGATAATTTATTTGCGCCCACAGAAGCGATCGCGGAAGCCCAGGAATTAGCCGCCAATTGCTTTGGAGGATCACAAACTTGGTTTCTGGTTAATGGCTCTACCTGTGGTATCACAGCAGCTATTCTGGCAACTTGTGGCGAGGGAGACAAGATAATTTTACCGCGTAATATCCATCAATCTGCGATCGCGGGTTTAATTCTCTCTGGTGCGATACCGATTTTTATCAATCCAGAATATGATCCGCTACAAGATTTGGTATACAGTATTACTCCCGAAGCTCTGGAAAAGACCTTACAAGAAAATCCCGATAGTAAAGCGGTGATGGCATTACATCCGAGTTATCAGGGGATTTGTGGAGATTTAAGAGCGATCGCAGATATTACTCATTGGTACAATCTACCTTTATTAGTAGATGAGGCTCACGGAGCACATTTTGCCTTTCATCCCGATTTACCTCCTAGTGCCTTGAGTGTCGGCGCAGATTTAACCATACAGTCAACTCATAAAGTTTTGAGTGCCATGACTCAAGCTTCGATGATGCATTTACAAGGTAAGAGAATTGAGCCGCAACGAATTAGTAAAGCTTTGCAATTAGTCGAATCCACTAGTCCGAGTTATATTTTACTAGCTTCTCTCGATGCTGCACGACAACAAATGGCATTACAGGGCAGAGATTTAATAGAACAAACAATAGAATTAGCCCAATCAGCGAGAACCAGATTAGCAAAAATCAAAGGTATAGAACTATTAGAATTTTCGACCCAACCAGGATTTAGTTATTTAGATTCAACTCGTCTCACAATTAATATTTCTCAACTGGGAATTACTGGTTATGAAGCCGATGAAATTCTCTGTGATAAACTAGGAGTTATTTGCGAACTTCCCTTACTGGAACATCTGACTTTTATTATTTCTCTGGGCAATATTAACCAAGATATTGAGCAACTGGTAATCGCGATCAAAACTCTTGCTAATTCTTATGATGTTTCTAAATCTTCCTCTGAGTATTTAACTCTTGAATCTTCTTGGCAAGAGTCTCCTCATCTAGAAATATCACCACGCAAAGCTTATTTTGCAGCTACTGAAACTATTCCTTTACAACAAGCACGCGATCGCATTTCTGGAGAGTTGATTTGTCCTTATCCCCCAGGTATTCCGATCTTAATGCCTGGGGAAATTATTACTCAAGACGCGATCGCTTATTTACAAGAAGTATTGAGTTCTGGAGGAGTTATTACTGGTTGTAGTGATGATACTTTGGAAACGGTACAAGTTATTAAGTAATTTATTTTTCTAGTGCAAGCAGATATTATTTATCCTGTTATTGAACCATTGGTAGAAGCAATTACAAATTTTCAATCTCAACCAGAATTATCGAAGTTTTTCAGTGGAGTTGCTGGTCATTGGAGATTTTCTGGTAAGTTTTGCTTGATTGGATTTGAGCAAGCCATTCTGTAAGCCACTGCGATGGGAATTGAGCAGTTTCAAGGGTAAGTTGGTTCTCGTGATGTTGACCGATGAGACATTCCCATTGCAGATTGATATCGATGAGAATTTCTCTTAGCAATTGAGCAGTGCTACTTTGATCATCTCGGAACTCTCCTTCCAAGAGTATCCATTGCTGTGTATCCGCCCATTGAGCAAGATCGGCGCTAGTAATAAGGTGGTGTAGGGTATCTTTGAGGTTTTGCTCTAGTTTGGTCAGTATAGAAATAGTTGATTTGATTTGGTTTACCATCTTTCAACCTCTTTTTTAGTTTCAGGATTGATTTCGATATGGCCTAGATCTTGTGGTGTTTTTGGATGAATACGAATAACTCTGTTTTGGGCATCGTAGCTTTCATACCAGGTACGAATAGGCTTTCCAGTTATAATACTAACTTCTACAACAAGACGGGCACCGACTGTTCGACCTAGAGTTTTGGCTGGTTTGTATTTGCCATAGTAACGAATACGTTGGTTAGAGAGAACTTTGAAGAAATCATAGATTTTGATACGTCGATCATGCTCTGGGACAGTATTAAGATCAATTTCTCCCATTGTAGGCGTTTACTTAGTCGGAAACGTGCAGGTACTTAGTTAACGCTAAAATATATAGGCGCAATTTGACGAGAACTTAGCTAATAATTTCTAATGTAACATCAATTGCGATCTCAGGTTGAGAAAATTAAGAACTTACCAATCAAAATCGACCGCGAAAGCAGATATTATTTATCCTGTGATTGAACCATTGATAGAAGCGATCGCAAATTTTCAATCTCAATCAGACTATCGAGATAATTGTTATCAAGAATAGATTCATTATTTATAGAATGGTACGATAATTCAATGAGATTACCTACTGAATTACCTTTACTAGAAGCTTTGTGCTGGAATATTGAATAGCCTTATCAATTGTCTACTGAATATATGTTGGGGATTTATCAAAGATATTGGCGATTTAATGGAGTATTAGCTAATCCTAGCCAAGAAGAAATTACTTTTATTAAAGAACTTATTAATTATAATAATTCTTATCGTTTAATGACAGAAAAAATAGAAAAATCACAACATTATAATTATGTTTTAGAGATTTTGCAAAGCCTGAACTATCAATTATTAGAAGATTGTCAAGTTGATCTAGCTGGTGGAGCTTTAAGTAATTTAGAATTAGGTCACTATAGATATAGTCAAGGTATAGATTTTATTTGTTCAGATATTCAAGGTTACCGTAATTTACGACTCCAAAATTTATTTAGTAAGCTAGATAAAATTCAATTGACTTCATCTTAGAGATTAAACAATAAGCAATTGAGATAATGAACAATATTAAACTAATTTAGTAGATTTACGCTCGTTTTCACTTATTATTTGCGATCGCGGAAAAGAATGATTCTTAGTTATTAATGCGATCGCTAACAAAAGAAATAACCTTCAATGCTTATCTGACAAAGCATTGAGCGATACATACTAAATTAATTGATTGAGAACCAAAAATTTTCTGCGGGATCTAGGGTTTAAAGTTTAGTATTTTTAGTGGTATAGTTGACTGCATAGTAAGCTGTGCGCTTTATTTAAAAACCGTGGTTTTTTCTTAGAGACAAAATATAAATATGATCATTATTAGATTACCTTTAGTTGTTTACATATTTTTGATAAATAATATTTTTTGATCGCTTTTTTTTGACAAGTGAGAGTACTTAAAATTTGTTCTTTAGAACTCCTATCTTCCAAGACATTAATAACTAGAGTTAAGAAACTAACAAAAAATTCATAAAACACAACTAATTCTTCATCATAACTCCATCAAAAAAATCGTGATATTGCGTATATTAGATATATAGAAAAAAGAATTAATAACTAATTTTAATAAACTAATTTCTAAATTATAAATTCTCTCTTTCCCTTATGTATTGTGTGTTTGACTTCTTGACCTCTCTGTTGCTATAGAGAGGTCTTTTATTTAAAAGAAATTAAGGTAAATAAACTTATTCTTTCTGCATAGCGGTATTAGTGGCCTGCGTACCCGAAGTGCGTCGAAGAAAGAAACGTCAACTAAAAATTATTCAACACTTAACCAACTAAACATCTCTGTAACAGATAATTGCCAATCTTTAAGGCTCTCTAAGACAGGTAAAATTTCTTCATCTGATTTAATTTCTGGCAATTGATTCGGCTTAAATATCATCACTGATTCATCTTCAGGGTCAATTAACCAGCCTAATTCTGTTCCTTGTTTCATACAAAACAGAATTTTTTTGATCACTTTGTTCGCAGATTGTTCAGGAGAAAGAATTTCGATCACCCAATCAGGATGAAGTTTAAATTTATTGGCAATTCTTCCTTGTTCTGTTTTTGGAATACGATTCCAACTAAAGACTGTAATATCTGGAACAATAGAACGTTCCCCAAAAGTACATCTTAATTCAGTAAAAGCATGAGCAATTTTATTCGGTAAAACAACTTCATTAATAGCTGTTCCAAGACGAATTTGTAAGATACTATGTTCTCCTTGGGGCATAGCTTTTTGTTCAATTTCTCCATTGACATATTCACTGGCAGGTTTCGTTTCAGGAAGTTCTAAAAATTCTTCTAGGGTGAAATTTTGTCTAGTTTTATGAACAGTAACCATTTATGAGCTCCTTTTTCTTAAATTTTAACTGCTACTAGACTTGGTTCCCGTCATGCCCACAGACAAGCGATCTATACTTAATTAAACAGCGATCGCGATAAACTTTATGTTGGTACTTCTACTAATTGTACTATTTATTATGCTTTGCCGAGCCCCGAAGATGCACCAGTTACTAATGCCACTTTTTTAGTTTGCATAATTATTACTTCTGTGTCGGTAACTCTAGAGGAATTGCGCCCATTGCTCCAGTCCGAAAATCATGGAGTAGTTGACGGGCGACTCTTTCTTTATCATTTTGATAGCGTTTTTCCGCCAGAGTATGAATATAAGCTTCTCCAGTGATTGATTCTGGGTCTAGGCCATAACGAGCTTGTAAAATATTGCCAAAATCTAATTCCATCATGAAATCAACCATGGCTGCAGCGACTAATTGATTATCATATGAAGCCTCGCCAATATCTTCACAGATTGCTAATTTGACCGCATTTTCCTGGTTATGCAATTTCCAGGGGATTACTCCAGGAGCATCCAAAAGTTCAATTTCTTTAGATATCCTCACCCATCGTAGTTGTCTAGTTACCCCTGCTCTGCGTTCACTAACTACAATTTTCTTACCTACTAATCTATTAATTAAAGCAGATTTACCCACATTAGGAAAACCCATGACCACGGCACGCACGGGACGAGGGCGCATTCCGCGATCGCGTCTTCGCTGGTTCATAGCCGAGCCAGCAGCTTGGGCGGCACTTTTAACAGCTTTAATGCCTTTGCCCTGTTTAGCATTCGTAAAATAAGTCTTTGTTCCCTGATTTGCAAACCATTCCAGCCATTGCCTCTGGATGGATTCGGGAATCATATCCATGCGATTGAGAATCGATACTTTTGGTTTCTCCCCAATCCAATCGGCTACTTGAGGATGATGGGATGCTAAGGGAATCCGAGCATCTTTGACTTCTAATACCACATCTACTCGTTTCAATTGCTCTTTAAGTTGTTTTTCTGCTTTAGCAATATGACCTGGGTACCATTGGATAGAGGGAGAAGACATGGGTTGTAGTTATTTAAGATAATTTACCGTAGACCTAGCCAAGCAAGTAAGCCTTTTCCTGTAAGATACTCGATTACGATGGATAAAGTAAAACCTATCATAGCTGCTCTACCATTAAGTCTTTCGGCGTATTTGTTAAAACCAAACTTCGGCTCTTCTAGTTTTGGGGTAACTGTTGGTTGAGTTTGAGTCATGGAACTATAAACCTCTTAGTTAAAAATTATTTACAAAACTTTACTTGTAAATTCATGTTAATAAATTTTCTCTAAGTTACGCAAATCTCGTAGAGTATCAACTTTGTTTTGATAGCTAAGCAAAATTAATAATCTTAATAAGATCTAATTATTTAAGTAAACAAGAGCTTCGCAAGCGTCAATTTATTTTGTAAAGCTACATGTAGAACTTGCTTGTATTATTGCAGCCAATCAACTATTCTGGCTATATATGATGAAGCATATTTAAGTAATAATAATAAATGAGCAAAGATGTCAAATTCCAGCGGTAACCGCATGTCGCGCTCAATGCGACAAAGTCTTATCGGTTTGATGCTTCTGGTCACTCTAGGCTTTTTGGGACTAGTGATTGTATGGTTAAGAAATTTTAGTTTGGGCAGTCGCAACTACAAAGTTACGATTGTTTTTCCTAATGCAGGTGGTATGACCCAAGGAACTAGAGTAGCTTATCGCGGGGTTAGGATCGGCCAGGTAGCAACTGTTGAGCCAAAACCAGAAGGTGTAGATATCGGGGTCACGTTGTCGGCTAATCGTCTTATACCCAGTAACTCCAGAATTGAAGCCACCCAAGCTGGGCTAGTTGGTGAAACTTCGATTGATATTACTCCTCTTCAGTCTCTTCCTTCCACTCAAGATATTGCTGGTCCTCTAGATCCCAAATGTGATCAGTCACTAATTATTTGTAACGGTTCAGTTTTACAAGGGCAAGGAAAGCTGGATGTCAATACTTTGATTCGCTCTTTAGTAAGAATTGCCAATATTATAGGCGACCCATCAACAACTACTGCATTTAGATCGGTTCTTCAAAATGCCACTAATTCTCTAAGCGATATTTCTGATTTGTTAGACCAGGCCAAAGAAAGTGGTGGTTTCGACAATCTCAACTCGACTTTATCTTCATTAGATCAGGCGGCTGATGAAGTAACTCTATTGCTTCGAGAAGTAAGGGAGAAGGATGGTGTAGATAAGATAAATTCTACTTTGACTTCAGTAGGCGGAGCAGCAGAGGAAATCAGAATCTTTTTGGCGGATAATCAAACTAATTTAGCTGTGACCCTAGAAAATATTACTCAAACCAGCGACGAGATTCGATTAACTTTCAAGAGTTTAACTCCGATCCTGCAAAAAGTTGAACAGGGAGAAATAATAGATAATCTAGAAGCCTTAACCGCTAATTTACGGGATTTTTCTGCTAATCTCAACGATCCTGAAAACATAATATTGCTTGAAAAGACGCTTAATTCGGCTCGCTCTACTTTTGAGAATCTCCAAAAAATCACTTCTGATGTCGATGAATTAACAGGGAATCCTCAGTTTCGTGAAAATATTGAGAATCTAATTCGGGGATTACGCAATCTTATTTCTTCAACGGAACTACTTCAGCAACAATTAGAATATGATCGCGCTTTTAAAAGCCTCGCTTCAGAAATCGCTAAAATAGAATTAGAAGGCAATCTTACTCCTAATCAACAACAACCTCAACAACTGCCTGATCCGAGTATTCAGCAAGATATCAACAAGTCCTATCCTCAGCCATGAGTTCCCAACTAATTTTCAAGAGAATTTTTACCTTATTTGCGATCGCTGTATTGCTTCCTGTCGCTGGGTGTAAATCTCCCCAGAAAGCTAATGAAGTTTCCCAGCCAGAAACACCAGTTGTTACTTCGGCTCTTCCTAGTCCTTGGCAAAAATTAAAATTGCTGCGAAGTCTGCAAACTGATTCAACTCCCATTGTATCAATTACTATAAGTCCTGACGGTAAAACTATTGCTGCTAGTAGCTTTAGTGGTGAAGTTAAAATGTGGGATTTAGAGTCTGGCGAATTGATTCTAGAAGCAAAGCTCAAAACAGAAATTAGATCAATTCGCTTTAGCCCTGACAGCAAATTTGTTGCCTCTGGCGATTCTGAGCGCAATGTTAACCTTTATGATTTTGAAACACGGGATCTGATACGAACTTTGCAAGGTCATGAATCTGTCGTCGAATCTATAGACTTTAGCCCTGATGGCAAAACTCTCGTCAGTGGTAGCTGGGACCAGACTGTTAAGCTATGGGCAATTGGGACGGGAGAATTGCTTCAAACTTTAGAAGGAAATCAAGATATGGTAACGGCTGTAGCTTTTAGTCCCGATGGACAATTTATTGTTAGTGGTGCTTTTGACGGCAGTATCAAATTGTGGAATTTAGATGAATTAGGAACTCCTCGGGCTTTTGCTGGTCATTTTGACCCGATCCAAAAAGTACGATTTGATCCCAACGGTAAGTTGATAGCGAGTGCCAGCACTGACGATACGGTCAAAATATGGGAATTGTCTAGCGGGCGCGTAGTTCATGCTTTAACTGGCCATTCAGATGTGGTTACAGATGTTGCTTTTAGCGGAGATGGTCAAATTCTGGCTAGTACAAGTCAAGATAAAACTATCAAAATATGGAGTGTGGCCACTGGTGAACAAATTAATACTCTCACAGGAAATTTTGTGAAAGCATTAGTGATCGCGCCTACTAATCGATTTCTGGTCACTGGCGATCAAGATGGTCAAGTTCAAGTTTGGCAGGTTGAGCAACCAGAGTAATGCTTAGTTATTTGGCGATCGCATTTTTTGTTCATTGTCTGCATTTAATTTGGAAAGAGCCTGAGTAGTTTTGGATGAGAGATTTCATTATGAAGAACAGCAGAACTCCATTTAGTAAATGCCAAAGAAAATGAGTCCCAACTTTCCAGTAAGGGCAAATTGCCAAGTCAATAGTACGAAAAAATAGAGCAAGCAAAAAAATCCCCGTCGCAGCTAACAGCAAAAAACGATCTCGTTTCTTTTGTTGCCAATGATAAAGTCCTAATCCCAAGAGGGTTAAAATTCCTGGGGCGTAAACAATCGAGCCATTTAATATTTGTTTGAATTGAAGAGTTACAATAATTGAAATCAACAGTAAAACTACCAAAAACACCGCCCACATACTTTTGAGTTTTATCACCTGGCGACTGTAAACCCATAAATAGGCTATTTGGAATACAGCAATGGGAATACTATCTAGTAGTTTGGCGAATGGTGTTGCCAAAGTGTGAAAGAGGCTGCTGCCAATTCCAATGGCAATTAGCAAACTAATTAGTAGTCTAATGGCAAGGGATAGTGAACCCATACGATGGGCGAAGTACCAGGATGCCCAAGCAGCGAGGAAAAATGAGATATTGGACAAAGCGTTGATTGGTTCAGCCCATAAACCCGAACCAACACGTTCACAGTAGAGGTCTATCATAATCTTTGTCTTCCCGTCTCAATTTTTTTCCTTTTATCTTACGTGTGACTGGTTTACTTTGTTATCAAACTCTAGAAGAGTAAGGAACAACGTCTATCTGGTTTGTTTGCCAGCCAATTTGCGATCGCGAAAGTTATCTCTAAGCAAATCGCATTAATGTACTTTATAAACTTATAAATAACAGATATTTTTGTGTCAAAATTAAAATTCTGATACATTTTAATCCAGATTATGTTTAGTAAAATGAGTATTTTTAAGAAAGAGTAGTTATTTCTTCTTAGAGCGATTTTTACGGCGCGCTTGTTTCTGCATTTTGTTTTTGGCTCTTTTTTTAGCTTTACTCTTGGAGTTTGATTGTTTTTCGGGAACTAGCTTTAACTTTCCAATACCTTGAGGTTTAATTCTTTTTATTTGCGGTTTTTCTTCTTGAAAGCAATACCACCATTCCATTTCTGAAATTGTGTCTTCAATCAAGGAATAATGTTTATCTTTACGAAGCTCTTCTAAGGTGGCATCTTTACCAAGTTTAAGATAGTAATCCACATCTTCTTGACGAATAAAAAACAGCTCAATCAAATCTGACTCAAAGGCTCGATCGATATGTTCTTTAAGTTCCAAAGGATAAAGTCTTGCACTATTGGAAACTAAAGTTGTCCAGATAAAGGCAGGTTCTCGTTCAAAAGAGCGTTCTTGTTCGAAACGGTTTGTGAAAAGTTCTGCAAAATATTCAATGACTGACTCTCTAGAAATAATTCCCTGGGCGACTAAAACCACTAAAGATCTTAGGGCAGCGCTTCTAACATATTCATTGATTTGGGTGTTTTCGATTAGTTGTTTAACAGGTTCAATATTGCCGTTGCTAACATTTGCGAGAATTCTTGCCAAATCTTCAGTTACAATGTCTCCTGTCACCTCTAACGTTATTTCTCCTGGAGCTGAGAAAAACTCGATTATTAGAGGATAAGCTTTGGTTTCCTTGAACTGTGCCAATAAATACATGGCATAGATATGCAATAAATAGTCAGGGAGCTCTACTAATGCTTCTAGATTATCTTTCCATTTTTCTAAGGTTTCTAACAATATAGGAGTAATGGCTTCGCGTTCTTCAATAGCTCTTGCTATGGCTTGGCGAGGAAATTTTCCAGTATTCTCTTCTAGTTCAGCTATTATTTCGGTTAATTCCATAGAGGCAATTGGTTGAGACTAGTCGGCCTAAACATAATTCTTAGATAGTAATCCTTTTCTACTTACATATTGATTTTTATGTGTCAAAATTAAAATCTTGAAACAAAAAGGGATACAATCTTGATGCTGATTGAAGGAAAAAAATACACTTATCGTCAATTAATGGCAGAAACGGGCTTGTCTCGAAGTACTCTTCATCGCAGAATTAAGGCTTTGAAGGATTCAAATGTACCAATTACTTTGGGAGCGATCGCGAAATTTCCCACTAATTGGGCGTTTCATGATGAGGAAGGAAATTATTATTCATCGAAAACTAATTACGCGATCGCAAAAAGGATTCCCTATTATCAAATGTTTCAAAATTTGAATTCTGAAACAAAAGAGCAGGATTAAAAGTAATTTTCGATTCGGTATTTATAAATTCCTATTTTTGTTCCCCCAGAATTGGGGGCTAGGGGGCTTAGATCTATAAGATGTGGAAGAGAGGGAAGCAACAGAGAGATAGTGTAGTGTGGGAAGACCAAAGGAGCTAAAGAAGAACTACAAAGAGGGGTATTTGGACGAAGGCGGAGGTAGATAACTACGCTGTTGATGGGAATTGTCCAGTTGAGAAAAATTTTAGGTTTGTCCGTGTCAATGCCCACGCTACAAGAGCTAATCTTCATCTGCGATCGCACTAACGATAAACATCCCCTCGATGGCCAACCTTGACAACCAAAACGAGTAATCGATCATCTTGAACGTTGTAGATGACTCGATAGTCCCCAACACGAATTCGGTAGAGATTTTCTTCTCCTTTTAGCTTCACTACTCCCTCGGGACGAGGCTCAGTAGCTAAAGCATCAATCTTTGGTTGAATCCGTTTCTGCTCTTAGAAAGGCAATGCTTTAAACTGTTTAGCAGCCTGCTTCACAAATTCAATGTGGTAGCTCATAACCCAACTTCTGCTTTTAAAGCATCCCAGGCTACAGTGCCTTCAGTGCTAACTGATGCTAGAGCAGCGCGGGCATCTCGAAGATCTTCATTGTCCTGCTCTTGTTTGGCCTTGAGGAAATGCAGAAAGTCAAGGACTTCTACAATTACTGGTTCAGGCGTGTCGTCTAGTTCTTGGATAAGTAATTCTTTGGGTGTCATCATTTTCCTATCGTAAGATTCCATCTAACAGCATACTTGCTATCAGGTACTCTAAACGTGATCGCCCCATCTCGTACTCAAATCCGAACGCATCTCCCGATCACCTACCTAAATTGTATGTGTAGCAAACATTCTTTAATTTGGTATGAGATACATAAGGCTCTGTTTTAGGGAATAGGGAAGGCACACCAAGGTGTAATGAGAAACGCTATATTTCTGATTTGTCTTTTTTGGGTTGGCAAAATGTGTACAAATTGTTCACATTTTTGTTCGCATCTCTCGACGAGAAGGAGATTTATTGTTTTTGCTAGATCGCGTTTGGGCTTTTGATGAACTTTATAAAGAATCAAGTTGGGTTTGGTTAAAGGGGAAGCTATATTCTCAACCTTTTACCTATAGTTTTTTACTCTAAATACAACTCCTCGAACTGACGTAGATTATGTTTTTTGATTCTGTTTTGCCTGACAAATGAGCAAGATACAATGAACAGTGTATGAATGCTTACTGGTAACTGATAACTGAAATAGTGGCTATACCTAAACATATTCTTGACAAAATAAGAGAAGTCCAAGAGAAACAGCTCAAGGAATTAGATTTGAGTAACGAAATATTGATCGAAATTCCCGAGGAGGTTTTTGAGTTAGAGCAGCTAGAATCCTTAAATTTGAAGAATTGTTATCTCAAGAAAATACCTGAAGCTATTCTTCAACTGAGAAGTTTAAAATCTATCAATTTAATTGGTAATCGCTTGTTGGAAATTCCTGAACTGATTGTTAGGCTGCCAAGTTTGACTTTTTTGGAATTTAGTTGGAAACCATCACAGGAAATGCCTAGCTGGGTTGAGAAGATACCAGAGCTGGGTCTTAATTTAAGAGAGCGTGTTTGATAATTGATAACTAGGTAGACACTGGGGTTGGAGAACTGTAAGTTAAACGTCTTAACATAAGATTTATCATGACGATATAAATCATAGTTTCACTGGTAGTTGGCAAATATTCATAATCTTTGCT
>JASJDR010000225.1 GCA_030065615.1 Xenococcus sp. MO_188.B8
CCCCTCTGATTCCTGTTCCTGCGATCGCGGATCGTATTGGTCGTCAGGTTAAAGTTCATGTTAAATATGACGGTTTAAACCCGACAGGAAGCTTTAAAGACCGGGGGATGACGATGGCAATCAGCAAAGCCAAAGAAGCAGGGGCAAATGCGGTAATCTGTGCTAGTACGGGAAATACTTCAGCAGCGGCAGCAGCTTATGCTCGAAGGTCTCGAATGCGAGCTTTTGTTGTGATCCCCGATGGTTATGTTGCTATGGGTAAATTAGCTCAAGCCTTACTCTATGGTGCAGAAGTGATTGCGGTTAAGGGCAATTTTGACGATGCACTGAATATTGTGAGGGGAATCTCAGAGAATTATCCAGTTACTCTAGTCAATTCAGTTAATCCCTACCGTTTACAAGGACAAAAAACCGCAGCCTTTGAAATTATCGATGTGATGGGGGATGCTCCCGACTGGTTATGTATTCCTGTGGGCAATGCTGGCAATATTACTGCTTACTGGATGGGATTTAATGAATATCGTCAACATAATAAATCTAGTCATTTACCAAAAATGATGGGCTTTCAAGCTGCTGGTGCGGCACCCTTTATTGCTGGGAAACCAATCAGCGATCCCGAAACCATCGCTACAGCAATTCGGATTGGGAATCCTGCGAATTGGGAAAAGGCTCACAAAGTACAACAGGAAAGTTATGGAGAATTTAACCCTGTAACCGACGAAGAAATTTTAGATGCTTATCGTTTACTGGCTTCGGAAGAAGGGATATTTTGTGAACCTGCTTCGGCGGCTTCAGTAGCTGGTTTATTGAAAGTAAAAGATCGCGTGCCCACGGGAGCAAATGTTGTTTGTGTGCTGACGGGTAATGGGCTCAAAGATCCTAGCAGTGCGATCGACTATAGTATTAATGAGACTTATCAAGGTATTGAGGCCAACCTTGAGGCTGTTGCTAAAGTTATGGGATTTTAACAAACGTCTCTTTCTTCACATAAGGGTTGCTTCTTAAAAAAGCTAGAAACAAAACGATCAAAGGTTTTGATAGCAAGTTTATTTCCGTTTCAATTTCAATATGTTCTTTTAAATATTGCTCTACTTTACTCCCACTGATAGGACGTGTACGGTATGGGATTTGAATAATTTTTTCTAAATAGTCAATGCCAGATGGATGTCCTTTGCGCTTGAGGACACCTTCGTATGCTTTTTCCAATGCTCTGGCAATGTAGCGATCGTCAATAGCGAGGACAACGACAAATAAGGGAGTCTTGAGTAAAAGTTGGACTGCTTCTAGCACATCAACAACTCGATCTGGTGGGCAACGATCGAGGTCATCAATATAGAGAATAACTCTTGCTGGACCTCTGGGAAATAGATTACGAATATACTTCCCATTCTCAGAAAAAAGGTCTTTATCTGTAAAGTCTAGACGTTTAGATAAATCCTCAAGATCGTGACTAATTTGATGAATCAGTCCTAGTCGTTGCCCATAGGAGCCTTCTTGGAGACGATTATTCACGAAATCCAGGAGGGATGACTGATTAGCAATTAATCCAACCTGACGTCGTTTTTGTTCTGCTTGTAGTCGAAGGCTCTCTATATTCCGCGACAAATCTAATATTTCTTGCTCTTCTTGAGCTTGTTGTACCCATTCTTGATACTTATTTTCTAGTCTAATTTGTTCTTGCTTAACCTCGGTAAGATATTGCTTGCTAACACTCCAGATTTTTTGCAGTAATGCACCCGTAACAGGAACAGAAAAAAACCAGTACTGATTGTAAATCTCTATTAACCAAACTTTTGCGGTATTGATATGTGATTTGATGACAACTTCAAGAATTTGCATCCGCTCTGACCAACTTGGCGATGCACCCAAGATTATGAGAGTAATTAAGCAAGCTAGAGCAATGTAGCTTCTGGGAGAGTTTCGAAGTTGATTAAATAAGGTCTTGGTATTGCTAATTTGTTCTGGATCGATGCCGAGTAAATTGTAAAGTTTATCTCGAATAGGCTTCCAAATAATGAAAGTTTTTTCTCGCTCTAACCTGTTCTGAGCAGAAAGTTTATTAATTTGCTGTTTGCTTTCTAGTTCTTTCTCGGCAGCAGACAAATCTCTTTCAATGAGAGCTAATTCTTGTCGATCTAGATTACGGAGATCGCTTAGCTCATTCCAAATAACACCTTGGGTTCTGGAATTAGCAATAATTTTTTGCCAAATATAAAAAAGTTCTTGGCAAAGTTTCTCGCCAAATTTATTTTCAAACTCTTTTTGGATTAAGATGTCACGTTGTTCAGCGGTCAACTTACTGTCAACAATATTCCAAATTTTTCCACCCTTACAGATTTGCTCCAGGGCATATTCTTGTGCATCTTCCCAAATTTTGTAAAGATCTTTACCTGTTAATGCTTTCCAATTTTGGTAATCATTTAGCAGTAATGATGCAATTCGATATATTCTTTTCTGTATAAGGAGAGGGAAGGCAAAAATCTTTACTTGTTTACTACTAACCCAATTTTTAGTAGTATTATCGCCTATAAAATCATCAATACTTTTTTGGAAATCATTCCAGTTCAAATTTTCCCAATCAGAAGGTGTTTGCTTTTCTTTGCTATATTGATTCTGTTTTTCCCAGAAATCAGGCTGAAATATCTTTAGCAAGAGAAGGTTTTGTTGCCATTTCTCAAGCAAATTTTTGAGTTCTAAAAAATCTAGTAAGTAATCCAGTTATTGTTGAGCTGCCTCTTCCCATGCTTTTTTTGAGACAGAATCTCTTGCTGGTTCAAGTAGATTTGCGGGGAGCTTTAGTCTAACCAAGATTTTTACTCGTCTCTTCTCAGAATCGATTGCCCTAGCAGCATTCATAGCTTGTTCTAACAATTGAGTCTCATTTTCTGGCAACTGAGGGGCGATCGCTGCTAGGGCTTCGGCGGAGGCTTCCATATATTCAATTTCTCGGGCAATGTTCAATGCCTGTTGTAATAACTTAGGTTCGGTTGCTGGTAACTGAGGGGCAATCATGGCTAAGACTTCAGCGCGGAATTCCTCATCTTCAATCTCTTGGGCACTGTTCAATGCCTGTTTTAAAACTTGACGGCGTTGACTTTCAGACAACTGTGGCGCGATCGCTAGTAAGAGTTTGACACGATCATAGTCATCTTCAATCTTTTGGGTCATGTTCAATGCCTGTTCTAAAACTTGATGACTTTCAGTTTCTGGAAGCTGTGGCGCGATCGCTAGTAAGAGTTTGACACGATCATACTTATCTTCAATCTCTTGGGCACTGCTCAATACCTGTTCTAAGACTTGACGGCGTTGACTTTCAGACAACTGTGGCGTGATCGCTAGTAAGAGTTTGACGCGATCATACTTATCTTTAATCTCTTGGGCCATGTTCAATGCCTGTTCTAAAACTTGATGACTTTCAGTTTCTGGAAGCTTTGTTGCGATCGCTAGTAAGAGTTTGACACGATCATACTTATCTTTAATCTCTTGGGCAATGTACAATGCCTGTTCTAATAACTGAGGTTCGGTTTCGGGCAACTGTTGCGCGATCGCTGCTAGGGCTTCGGCTCGATCATACTCAGATTCAATCCTTTGGGCAATGTTCAATGCCTGTTCTAAAACTTGACGACGTTCGGTTTCTGGAAGCTGTGTTGCGATCGCAGCTAAGGCTTCGGCTCGATCATACTCAGATTCAATCCTTTGGGCAATGTTCAATGCCTGTTCTAAAACTTGACGACGTTCGGTTTCTGGAAGCTGTGTTGCGATCGCTGATAAGGCTTCGGCGCAGAATCGCTCATCTTGAATCCTATTGGCAATGTTCAATGCCTGTTCTAAAACTTGGCGACGTTCTTTTTCAGGCAACTGGGGCGTTATTCCTATCAGGTCTTCCAGGAGCCCCACAAGCTGCTTCTCATCTTCAAAAGTCTGAATCTTTTCAAATAATTCTTCTATAGATTCAAATATCGAGCTTTCAGAGTTGCCGCTTTCCATGTTTGAAGTACAATTTATTACCATGTAAATTATAGCTTTTCGTTTACATGAAATAACTCCTTAAGGCTTGGCATTGGTCAAGTCTTTTTTGTCGTAGCCCAAGTCAAGAATACAAGAATAATCGAGAAATAAATCGGATACTTAACTTCAGCGTGCTGTTAGCTGGCTCCTAATCACAGCAATGAGTAACCAGCTTGTCGGAGAAATTTAGTAACATTTTAAGAGACAATAATACTTAAATATTTGATAAATTATGGAGCGATTTGGGAAGTATAAGTTTATAAAATATTTATCTACATATTTATATATTAATGAATGAAATATTCAACCCAGTCGAACAATTATTAAAATCAGCAGATTTAAATAATACTGGCTATCTTGAATTGGCCACAGAATCAGTTTCTTGGAGAGTCTATCTGCAATCTGGGAAGCTTAAATATGTTGATTGTTCTTTGCAATCATTACCTCAGTTGAAATATTATCTGCTGCGGCAAGATTGGAATAGTACAGTAACAGCTTTACAAGATCTTCCCAAGTCTTATTTTAAAAGTGAGGCCAATCTAGAACAAAAATCATTTGATAATGGACTTTATGAGCAGACGATCAATTGGCTACTAGCAGAAAGACATCTCTATCATTCTCAGTTTTTACAACTCATTGAGGATCTTACTCAGGATCATCTCGAGTCTTGTCTTTGGCTAAGAGAAGGTATTATTTCATGGCATGAAGGAGTATCGATACCCTCTTGGATTGAAGCGGAAATTGGCAACTCTTTATCTTTTGATATCCCAGATTTAGTTGATTTTCTAGAACAAAGACTAAAAAAATGGCAAAGTTGCAGTTCTGAATTGATTTCTCCCCATCAACGTCCCTATTTTTTAGATTATCGGGATATTGATAAAGTTGCAACTGGGGGCATATTGCCTCAACAAGTATTGCTGCGACTTGCCAATGTGATGCGAAAAGGGTTGAGTTTTCGCCAACTCTCAATTATCCTCCAGAAAGATGAAATTCATGTAGCTCAACTATTGTCGCCATATATTAATCATAAAAAAATTCATCTGCGGAATCCTCAGCCGCCTCTAGATCTACTGCCAACTATTCCCCAACCACCTCCTACTATAGAACAACCAAGCTCGACTTCAGAATCAATAGTTCCTAAACATAAAGTAGTTTGCATTGATGATAGTCCAACGATCTTAAATGAAATTCAACGTTTTCTCGATCCAGAACGATTTGAAGTCACTGCCATCAATGATCCTGTTAAGGCTTCATCAGTTATTTTTCGGCTGGAACCTGACTTGATTTTGTTAGATATTACTATGCCCAGAATTAATGGCTATAAACTATGTGGATTATTACGTAATAGTCATGTTTTTGATGAAACGCCAATCATTATGGTCACAGGTAATACTGGCATGATCGATAAAGCGAGAGCTAAGTTAGCAGGAGCAACAGATTATTTTACCAAGCCTTTTACTCGAGAAGGCTTGATGACTATTATTGAAAAGAATTTAAAATAATTCCATGAGCAGTTAGTTTTTCTCAGGAAATAAGGGAAAAATGTCTTAAGTATTTATTGTCAACCTTAGTACAATTAATCACCATAAATCATGAAAACAATCTTAATCGTAGACGATGTCCAATCTCAATTAGATATGATGGCCAACTATCTAACCAAGGCTGGTTATAACATTATCAAGGCGACCAATGGCCAAGAAGCAATTGACAAAACATTGCAAAAAAAGCCAGATATGATTGTTACTGATTGGATGATGCCTGAAATGGGAGGCCTGGATATCTGTCGTCAACTGAAAAAAAACCCTGAAACCTCTGAGATCCCGATTGTTGCCTGTACAGCGAAAGATAGGGATGTTGATCGCATGTGGGCTATGAAACAAGGAGTCAAAGCTTACGTTACCAAACCCTGTACTCAAGAAGAGTTGGTCGGTGCAGTTCAAGAAATCATAGGATAAGCCATGTCAACATCTACTCCAGCTTCCAAGGTTCAAGAGATTTTGCCGCAATTATTTAAAGCGAGTCTGACTCCAGGAAAGCCTTATATTCAGTTTCAAGTCACGGAGACAATGACGGCTTTAATTCCCCTGGAGCAAGTACATGAATCAATAATAGTTGAGGCGACAGAAATTTCTCTCTTGCCCAGTATGCATGAGTCGGTTATGGGAATCATGAGTTCTCGTAATCATGTTTTTTGTGTGATTGATCTAGCTCAACTATTGATGTTTGACTCGACTCTAATATCTTCTCGGCAGTACCAAATTATTGTAGTTCGAGTATCGCCTAACAAAAGCTTCCCAGAAACTTCCTCTCAAGGAAATTCTTTTTTGGGAATTGCCGTTAGCCAACTCCAAGGTATTACTCGTTTAGCTGAGGAAAAGTTCGGCTCGCCTACGGAAAAGGTGCCTAGCAGTCTTACTCCTTACCTTAGTGGCGCTGTAGTTGTCGAGGAACAACAAATGCTAGTTTTAGACCCTCAGGCGATTGCTAAGGCACCGTCTCTTTACAAGATTACATAGAGGTTAAGCTCCTCGAATAATTCCCTAATTGACCGCCTACTGACCCCTGCCTTCAACCAAAATGCAAATCTAACTATAACCATGGAACAATCTGTAACCAATATCCAACCAGAAACCAATAACTTGACTCCGCAACAATTTCAAGGAAAAAACACGCTACGAAATCGTTTGCTGATAACTATTTTGCCCGCAGTATTAATACCTCTGGCAATAGCTAGTGCAATTGGGTACAGCATCACAGAAAACCGGATGAAAAACCAGGCTATGTCACAACTTGAAGAGCATACACTGCTGGCAGGGAAAACAGTAACTACCTTTATTCGAGATTCTTTTAAAATTCCAGATTTAGTGGCCGTTAACCCTCTGGTTATTGAGTCAATGCGAGCTGGTACCCAAAAGGCTCAAGCTCAAGGCTTACCTCAAAAATCTATTGAAGCAGTCGAGCAACAATTTGCTGATACTAAACTCCTGGAAGCCGATACAACTCTGAATCAATATTTGGAACAAATCGTACAATCGACTAGTAGTGTAGAAATCTTTTTCACCGAGCGCAATGGCTTCAATATTGCCTTCAGTAATCCAACTTCTGACTTCGTACAACGGGATGAAGGTTGGTGGCAAAATAGTCAAAAAAATGGACAAGCCGTTGATGAACCAGAATTTGATGAATCGGCTAATGCGGTGATCGTGGCGATTTCTGAAGCAGTCAAAGACCCTAAAACTGGTGAATTCTTAGGCGTAATTAAAACTGGAATTCCCGTTACCGAGTTGGATTCCAATATTGCGACCTACTTAGCGGCGGGATTGAAGCAATCTCAAACTGTGCAAGTGGTTGATTCGGAGGCTGGTTCTTTGATGACGACAATTACGTCTCAAGGTTCCGATCCAGAAAAGCAAGAAGTAATTGGTGGCGAACCAATTTTAACAGTGGCAAAAACGCTGCGGAATTCAGTTCAGAATTCGGCGAGTAATCTTGAACAACTCAAACAATCACTTCAAGGAGTAGCCAATTTTGACAATATTAGTCTTCAAGAAAAAGAGATTTTCTCGGAAAATTCTACGATGGCGCAACTAGAATATCAGGGCAAAGTCTTTAGTTTTTCAACTATTCCCAATACTGATTTAGTCGCGATCGCAGCAGTAGATTCGGCGGAAATAGCAGCAGCAGGGCGTAATTTACTGACAGTTTTTGCTTTAACTGCAATTATACTAGGTTGTGCTTCTTTAGTGTTAATTATGCTTTTAGCACGTCAATTATCAAAACCATTGACTGAGTTATCAGAGAAAACTCAGCAGGTAGCAGAGGGAAATTTGGATGTGCAAGCCGAGCTGCAGGGTACCGTAGAAACCATGACCTTGGCATATAGTTTTAATAGTCTGGTAAAGCAAGTTAAAGAACTACTGGCAACCCAAAAAGAACAAGTATTAGCAGATGAGCAACGTCAGCAAAAGGAAAAATTAGAACAAGATATCTATGGATTGATTGATGAAGTTAGTAATGCTCTCGAAGGAGATTTAACAGTCAGAGCTAGTCTAGATTCGATGGAACTGAGTACCGTTGCTGATATTTTTAACGCGATTATTGATAATTTACAGGAAATCGCGATCGAAGCAAAACAGTCTACTTCTCAAGTAGGTTCTGCTTTACAAGAAAATGAATCAGCAATTCGCTTGTTAGCAGAACAGGCAATCACTGAAGCCGAAGAAACCCGTGAAACTTTAACTTCTGTGGAACAGATGTCCCAGTCCATTCAAGAAGTAGCAGCCAATGCGAGCCAGGCCGAAAAGATTGCTGATGATACCTATAGTACTGTGCAACAGAGCAGTAGTGATATGGAAAAAACCGTAGATAGTATTCTCAATCTACGGACAACAGTGGGTGAAACTGCGAAAAAAATGAAGCGATTGGGAGAATCTTCCCAGAAAATTTCCCAGGTGGTCTCTTTTATCGAAGAAATTGCTTTAAAAACCAATGTATTAGCAATTAACGCTAGTGTAGAAGCTGGTCGAGCTGGGGAACAGGGTCATGGTTTTACTATTGTAGCAGAACAGGTAGGAGCTTTGGCTGCGCAATCGGCAGCAGCAACTAAAGAAATTGCCAGCATTGTCGCCACGATTCAGAGGGAAACTCAAGAAGTAAGTCAGGCGATGGAATCAGGGACAAGTCAAGTTGTTGAATCTACTCGTCTGGTCGAATCGACCAAACAAAGTTTAGGACTAGTACTGGAAAAATCCCAAGATATTAACCAACTTATGCGATCAATTTCCCAAAAAACAGTATCCCAGGCAAGTACTTCCCAAACAGTTACCAATCTGATGCAGCAAATAGCAGAATTATCGGAACAAAGCTCCGAATCTTCCAAGCAAATTATGCAATCGATGGTCGAAACAGCTCAAGTAGCCCAAAATCTTGAGTCCGCCGTCGCTAAGTTTAAAGTAACTAGTGATAGTGAATAAAAGCAATCTCTACTTATTACTTATTACTTATGTACGGACGTAGCATGCTACGTCCCTACCTTATTACTTATTACTTAATATCGATGGATACAGAACAACAAATTCGTCTTAATTTTTTGGATGAGGCTGAGGAGTACTTTGATCTCATAGAATCTAACCTCCTGGGATTAGCAAATACAGCCATTGATCCGCAAAAAATAGATCTGATGTTGCGCTCCGCTCACTCTATCAAGGGAAGTGCAGCGATGATGCATTTTGATACTTTGAGTCAAGTAGCCCATCGCTTAGAGGACTTTTTCAAAATTTTGCGGGTGCGCTATGCCTCGAGTTCAGTAACGATGGAAGTAGAAACCTTACTACTACAAAGTCTGGACTGTTTACGTCAGATCCGTAATCTTAATCATCAAGGATTAAATCGTGGAGATTCTGAGTTTGATACTCAGGCAGTGACAAATTACGTAGATCAAGCTGAACTCATTTTTGAGAAGTTACGAGAGCATTTAGGAGATTTACAAGCCTCCGACGAAAATGCTTTGCTGTCTCAAAATGAAGACATCGACCCTGCTTTACTAATGTTTGAGGAAGGAGTTGATGATATTCTAGATCGCTTTGAAACTCAGTTAAGTCAACTAGGTATTGGTGAGTTGGCAGCAGAATTAGCGATGACGGCTAAAGAACTCATGGCTTTTGGTACGATGGCAAACCTCGAACCTTTTACCGAGCTTTGTCAATCTATTCAGCAGCAAGCTGAAACTTTATCGCAGACGCAAATTCAACCCTTAGCAGATCGTGCTTTAAAAGGTTGGAGAAGATCTCATGCTCTAGTTTTACGAGGAAAAATTGAAAAAATCTCCTCTCAGTTAGAACATATTAATGTTGTTAATACAGAGGGAAATCTTACTGCAAATTTAGAACAACCTGACTCTAGTACCGAAGCTAATACTTTATCAACTTTAGAAGCTTTAGAAAACTTAGATTTTTCTGAAGCGACTGCTGATTTTGATGAAACAATGACAGCAGAATTGCCGGTTGATGACTTAACAGAAACAGACTTTTTGGGAGATGATTTCGATCTGGAAAATCTCTCAGAATTAAAAGCTGCATTTGATGTCGAAATACCTGAAGAACCAATTGCAGAAAGATCTTCAGCGAGCTCTCAAGACAAAGAGCAATCAATCATATCTGAAAGCAATCCCATTAATGAACCTCAAACCATATCTGAACAGATAGATAAGTCTTTTGAGAAAATGGTGCGAGTTCCCTCGGCACAACTAAAACAATTTAATAATTTATTTGAAGAATTAATTTTAGAACGCAACTCAATCAATCTACGCTTACAACAACTGGAAAATATAACTCTGTTGATGCGACAAAGAATGCATCAAATTGAACGTTCTAATGACAATTTAAAACAGTGGTATGATCGCGCTTCTGTCGAAGGATTTTTACGAAGTCGAAGTAGGCTCAGCCCTGAAAGGGCGGAGTACCTTCGATCCACTACCGAACAACCGCTTAAAAATGGAGTGGATTCAGTAAGCAATACTACTGATGGCTTTGATGCTTTAGAAATGGATCGTTATAGCGATGTCCATCTGATTTGCCAAGAACAAATCGAAACCATTGTCCAACTTCAAGAAGTCACAACCGATATCGAGTTGGGATTGCAGGAGATGAACCAAGCAGTCCGCAATTTCAATCATACGACTAAGTTATTGCAAGGTAATGTGACTCGCACGCAAATGGTACCTTTTGCCGAGATTGTTAAACGGTTTCCGCGGGTAATTCGGGACCTTAACCTGCAATTTGGCAAACAAGTACAGTTAAAAATTAAGGGGGAGAAGACGCTTATAGATCGCTCGGTGATTGAAACCCTCAGCGATCCTTTAACTCATCTGTTACGTAATGCTTTTGATCATGGGATCGAAGATGCAGCAACGAGAATTGCCGCAGGTAAACCACCAGAAGGAACCATTACCATCGAAGCTAGTAATCAAGGTACTCAAACCGTAATTACCATCTCTGATGATGGTGGTGGAATTTCTTTCGACAAGATTCGCGATCGCATTCGGGAAATGGAGATTCCTGAAGAATATATTGCTCAAATGTCGGATGGGGAAATCCTAGATTCGATTTTTGAGCCTGGATTTAGTACTGCCCAACAAGTAACCCAACTTTCTGGGAGAGGTGTCGGCATGGATGTGGTGCGCACCAATCTCAGAGAAATTCGGGGTGATGTTAAAGTAGATACTGAGTTAGGCAAGGGAACCAATTTTACCTTAACTATTCCCTTTTCGCTGTCGATTTTACGGGTTGCGATCGCGGAAAAATCTGGTATTCTGTTTGCCATACCGGCTAATAGTATCCGGGAGTTATTGCATTTCCAGCCTGAGGAGGTGACAATTGTCGAAGATAGCAAACAAGTAGCTTGGAATAAAGACAATATCCCTTTAGTTCCCATAGAAAAAACTTTAATTTTTCGCCGAGCTAACAATAGTTTAAACTTGACGGGGAATCCTCTTATTGATCGTACTATGGCTCTGGTAGTAGAAAGTAATAGTGGGTTTGCTGGACTAGAAATTAGTCGCTTTTGGGGTGAGCAAGAAGCAACTATTAGACCGATTGAAAGTCCCCTTCCTTTGCCTGCTGGAGTAGTAAGTTCTATGGTATTTGGAGATGGCAAGGTAATCCCCTTAATTGACCCTGCCCAGCTAGTAGAAGCTTGCTTGAAACGAAATAAGATACCGCAGGAGCAAGAGCCACAATCTTCATTATTAGAGGTTAGCAGTCAAACCATCTTGATCGTAGATGATTCGATTAATGTCCGCCGTTATCTAAGTTTAAATCTGGAAAAAGCAGGTTATAAAGTCGAACAAGCTAGAGACGGTCAAGAAGCAGTAGATAAACTTCTTGGTGGTCTTGCCGTACAGGGAGTTATTTGTGATATTGAAATGCCTCGACTTGATGGTTATGGCGTGCTCGAAGAATTGAAAGAGCGAGCGGAGTTTGAAAATCTTCCCATAATTATGTTAACTTCTCGTAGTAATGAAAAGCATCGCAAATTAGCCATGAATCTGGGGGCATCGGCTTATTTTTCTAAGCCTTATAATGAACAGGAATTACTTCAAAAATTAGCCGAGATTGTAGAATTTAAGTAATAAGTGATAAGTAATAAGTAAGAGTTAATAATTAATCTAGACTGACTCTTATATATTACCTACTTATTTCCTGATTCGTTTTACTATTCTTATGGTTTTATAGAGAAATTATATTAGAGTATATTTTTATAGTTTTCCAGTTTTTTGGCAAACTAGTACCGCTGCGCGGAAGTCAAAAGCCCTAAAGGATACCGCTCCGCATATCAAAAGTCAAACTCGCGCGTTCCTTAGCTGCTTACGAAGCAGCAGGGTCGCTCGTCAAAAGTCAAAAGTTTTTTAG
>JASJDR010000226.1 GCA_030065615.1 Xenococcus sp. MO_188.B8
CAAGTTTTTGATAAATATCAATATAATATTCTTGTCTATTTATTCGATTGTTCTGGATATGAGCAACAAAAAAATAAAGAGTTTATCCTGAAAAATCCAGCTAAAGTATCTTTTAATTTTGATTGGAAAGAATGGAGTCTAGAACATAAAGGCGTTCTTGAATTTGGTGATAATTCTCCTACATCTCGTTTAAAGAGAGCATTAGAGGAAAAAGAAGGATTATTAAAGGAAAAAGAAAGATTATTTTCTGATTCCCAGCAGAATCAACAAAAAATTGAAAATCTGTCCAATCAACTTCAGCAATCTCAAAATCAGTTAGAAGAATTGAAAAGAAATCACAAACAATTTATACATATATTTTCGGAGGTACAACAAGAAAAAAAGCAACAAGAACAACGAATTCAATTTCTTGAATCTTCCATAGCACAAGAAAGACAAAAATCTCAACAACAGCAAGCAGAAATAAATGATTTACATCAAATGTTTGCTACAATCCCTGAAAAGTTTAAAGCTGTAAATAAAAAATATGAACAACTATTACGAAATGAGTTACATTCTACTCAACAGCAATTAGATAATCTAAAAAATATAATCACTAATTTAGTTCATGAGCAATCTCAACACAGCCATGATATTATTAGTGAATCTACAAAGTTAGTCCAAGAATCTTTTTATAAAACTAGATATGAAAATGTAATGCATGATGGATGTGATGTACAAGTAAAAGATGATAATTATCAAGGAAAAGATTCAAGAATAAACAATTCACCTGAAAAACAAAGTATTTTATCGACTCTAAGAAATTCAGAAAATTTAGATAAGTTGGACAATGGCGTTCGTGAGCGAGACGGTCGTGCAAAGCAGGTGCCTCGCAAGCACACTAGCCAATAACTTCATCTAGATGCGTCAATAGCAGTTTTGTTGGGTTACGCTGTCGCTAACCCAACCTACTAAGAACTTTTTGAAAGCTCGATTTATGCATTTCTAATAAGTCATATGGGATGCTAGAAAATCTTACCAGGATGATTAAAATAAAAAATATAGAATCATTTAAGTTTGCTACTTAGATGCTAGTAACCTTATGTCTTTTAGCTTCTGATTTATACCTTAGCCAGTGGACGATAAAGATTTTCTCTCATAGAATTGCTTGCTTGAAGTCATGTGATCTTTTCGGCTTGCAAGCAAGATAAAATGATAAAAATCATAAGCAACAGTAAGTTAATTAGAGGGTTGCTACTTTCTGCTTTAATTTGGACTGTACCGAGCAATTTTGAACTAGAAACCGTGGCTCAGGCTGAAACCGTCCAATTATCTAGTATTACAAAACAACAAAAAGAACAACAGGATTATCAAGAATTACTTCAAAAAATCAATAAACTTCAGGAAGCAGCTACAAATTATCGTTCAGAAGTAGATCAGATTAATAATAAACTACAGGAAAAATTCAACTCAAAAAGACAGATCAAGAAGGTAAATTTGAAACCTTTATTCCAAAGAACAGAAGAATTTAATAACATTTGGCAAGACTTCAATAAAGAGTTAGGAAAAAAACCAGACTTAGCATCTTTTGTTACAAAAATTAAAATAGAAGAAACTGAATTAATAAAAACTATTAATAGCCTAGAAGAAATAAATCGCTCTTTTAACAATAAAACTTTTGATGAAATTGCTCTGTATAAATTTGCTTTACTATCCACAACTAAAGCCACAGATCTACAATTACAAGTTTCTCATATAGAGAGATATGTCTATATTGAGCTACTAGGTTTACAACAAAAAAATAGCTTGACTCTCGATAATATAGATGCCATTGCTGAAGGAAATCGATTTTTCAGTTTAAAGGGATTATTAGTTTTATTGGTCTTATCTGGTTGTGCATTTTTCATAATTCGCCAAGCCTATAATAAAAACAATTTAGTTAAGCAAATAAAAACCAAAGAAAAAAATAATCACATTAATAAAAACTATGACCAAAATACAATAAAATCAAGTCAGCCATATCGCCAGCACAATAACGGTTTTTCAGCAGAAAATAAAAATAAACAAACAAGAGCTGGGAGAACACCTCATTACCAGAACCCAAATAATAATCAAAGAGGGATGACTGACTATTCTTCCTCTACCAAAGATTTCATAAATAATAATATTAGAAGAAGTCCAACCCGTTCCAGCTATTCTCATTCGAAATCAACTAAACCACCTTACGAGCAAAAAGCGAAATCATATTTCAATTTAGAGGAGGATTCAACAACTAATTTGTTCCCCACAAGAACAGAACATCAACCTATATCAAAGTCTGCATCGCCAGTTACTCATACTTCAGATCAACCAAATATCTTAGATGAAGAACTAAAAGCAATTTACCATCACAATCCCAGAGAATTATTAAAAAAAGTTATTAAAGTTGCAGCTACCAGAGAAAGTATCGAGCAAAGAAGATCGGGATTTGAAACTCCAATAACATTTACGGAAACCAGTAACGATAGTTATTGGATCATCCTAGAACCAAAGTCGGATAATGGTTATTATTTAGTACCAAAACCAAATTTAGTAATCAACTCTCGTATTCATCAAACCATAGAAGATATTTTTAGTTGCCAAGGCTATCAAAATAGAACTTCCAATAAATTTAAACTAGAGCTATTTGCTACTGTACAATCAGAAGGTGGAAGAAGTTGGAAGCTAGTCGAACCTGGAGAACTATTATTTTCCTGAGACTAAAGATTTTTCTTAAACAGCGTGATGATTTGTTAAAATTTGAGGACTATCGCAAGTTTACAATTTGGGGTTAATCCTTATTATGGATGATCTTTACAAAATTAACCCGAGTATACACGAAAAGTATCGACTTGAACCTGATTTTTGGGACAAACCATACAAGACTGTTAATATTAAGTCCAAAAATAAGCATAATAATAATATTTATTTAGAAAATAATCAAAAAGGAAACTGTTGGATTATCAAAAATGATAATTTATTTTTGCTGATACCAAGGAAAAAATACAGAGGTAAAAAAAATTTCAATAAACAGGAATACTTCGAGTTTGAATTATTATTCAAGCTTGAAGGATATAAACAAGAGCAGACAAGAGACTTTATTCTGCAAGAACCAGCTGAAGTTTCTCTACATGGAAAAGATTGGAGATTAGACAAGAAAGGAATTCTAAACTTTGATACTAGTTTCTTGTCTTCTTTATCAGTAATAGAATTACAGGGACATAATATACATAATAGTCCTGATAATCAAGAAAATAAAGAACTTAAGGAGAAAATCGCAACTCTTGAAAAACAATTAGAATCTTGTAAAAAAGAAATACTTAAGGAAGTAAGCGATCGCATTCCTCCACAAACTAATATTGATTTAGATTCTTTCAAACAAGAAATACTTCATGAAATTTGCGATCGCGATATAAAATTTGACAATAAGCTAGAATCTCTCAAAGAAAAACTATTAGGGGAAACAAGTGATCGCACTTCTCAAAAACCTAGTATTAATTTACAATCATTCAAACAAGAAATAATCAAGGAAATAGGTGATCGCACTTCCCAAAAATCTAATCCTGACTTAGAAGCGTTCAAACGAGAAACAATTAATAAGATAGATGAGCGCGAGCAAAAACTTGATAATAAGTTAAAAGCTCTCAAACAAGAAATATTAGATAAAATAGGCAATCCCATTCCGCAACAACCTAATATTAATTTACGATATTTCAAAGAAAAAATACTAAATGAAATCAGCGATCTCGATCAAAAGTTTGACAATAAGTTAGATTCTCTTAAACAAGGAATACTTAGTCAAATAAGCGATCGCATTCCTCAACAACAAAATATTGACTTAGAGACTTTCAAACAAGAAATATTAGACGAAGTAAGAGAGCTCGATATAAAATTTGACAATAAGTTAGAATCTTTCAAAGAAAAACTATTAGATGAAATAAGTGATCGCGATATAAAATTTGACAATAAGTTAGAATCTCTCAAAGAAAAACTATTAGATGAAATAGGCGATCGCACTTCCCAAAAATCTAATCCTGACTTAGAAGCTTTCAAACAAGAAATAATAAATGAAATAAGCGATCGCATTCCTCAACAACCCGATATTAACTTAGAATCTCTCAAAAAATTAATACGCACAGAAATAAGAGAGAGTAAGCAAAAAAAAAAGAGTAATTTAGAATATTCTCACGAACCAATATCTTTAAAAGAATTACAATCTCTCATCAAATCATATAATAGTAATCCTGGATTACTGGCAAGTAAATCGACTATGGTTGCGGCTACCAGAGAAAGCATAGAACAAAGAAGAACAGGATATAACACGCCAATTATTTTTACGCAAACTGATAATGATAGTTATTGGATTATCTATAAAAAACTACTGGTAGAAGATGATTATTTTTATCTAGTTCCTAAAGCCAATTTAATAATTAATAGTCGTATTTATCAGACTATTGAAGACATTTTTGTTTGTCAGAATTATTCCAATCGATCCTCAAATAAATTTCAATTGGGTCAACCTGCTATAGTTAAACTGACTGCTGATTCGGAAGATTCTGAGGAGAAGTGGGAGCTAGTAGAGCCTGGAAAACTTAACTTTTTTTAAAAATCATTAATATCCGCAGTTAGTCTAAAAAATATGTCACAATCAAATATCTCAGGGTTTATACGGATATTCTGTGTAGGTTGATTGTGATGGATAATGAGCATACTAGTAGTTTAGAATTTTCTGAAATAGATCTATTAAAAATATACAATTCTGTACCTCGAACTCTATCGCGATCTGTGATTGTTGTTAGTGTTCTATTAGATAATAGAGGCAAGAATGACAGAGCTACCTTAAAACAGGAAACTAGCGGTAACTACTGGATTATCAAAATAAATAATACAAATGGTTGGCTTTTACCTAAAGGTGGACAGAGAATTGATAAGTATCAATACCAAACTCTGGAGTCTTTATTTGAATGTCAAGGATATGAACCAGAAGGTACTAGAAAATTTACGATTAACAAAATAGCTAGAGTATCTTTTGATTTCGATAAAGACAAGTGGTTTCTGGAAGACAAAGGTGTTCTCAAGTTTGGTAATAGTTCGATATTTTTTGAATTAGAAGCTACTCAACAAGAATGTGAAACTCTTGCAGCAGAATTGGAACAGTTTCGCCAGGAAAACAAACAGTTAGAAGTAGAACTAAAAAGATCAAAAGCTAATATCGAACAACTAAAAATTCAGCTAGATTTATCATTAAAATTACAGGAAGCAAAAAATTATCAGGTAGAAATTAATGGTAAGTTAGAGTCTTTCAAAAAATCAATACTTAATGAAATAAGCGATCGCGTTCCCCAACATCCTAATATTAATTTAGAATCTCTCAAAAAAGAAATAATCAATGAAATAAGCGATCGCGATATAAAATTTGACAATAAGCTAGAATCTCTCAAAGAAAAACTATTAGGAGAAACAAGCGATCGCGATATAAAATTTGACAATAAGTTAGAATCTCTCAAAGAAAAACTATTAGATGAAATAGGCGATCGCATTCCAAAACAACCCAATATTGATTTAGAGTTTTTCAAAGAATCAATAATAAAAGAAATAAGCGATCGCATTCCCTCACAGCCTAATAGTGATTTACAGGCTTTCAAAGAAGCAATATTAAATGAAATAGGTGATCGCATTCCTCAACAACCTAATATTAATTTAGAATCTTTCAAAGAAGAAATAGTCAAGGAAATAAGCGATCGCATTCCACAACAACCCAATATTGATAATGAAATAAGCGATATCCATCAAAAACAGTTTCATAATAAGTTAGAAACTTTCAATAAATCAACACGCAATGAAATCTCTGAAGGGATAAACTCCAAAATATTTATATCCGATATAGTAGAAAGATATAATAGTGATGATTCTTTTTTTCCTGAAAAAGAGATTCTTGTTAGTATTAGTACTGGCAAAAAAGATCATAAGGGAAATAATCTCGCAGTAAATGATGCAAGGGGAAATTGTTGGATTATTCGAAATAATGATTTATCTTTTCTAATTCCCAAAAAAGACTATAAATTTAATACATATCAATTTACAACTCTTCAGCATTTTTTTGATTTTAAAAAATACAAAACGAATCAAACTAGAAAATTTGCTTTAGAAGAACCTGCTAAAGTTTCTTTTGAAGGAAAATATTGGAGATTAAAAAGAAAAGGCGTTCTAAATTTTGGGACCGATGCGGCAGACTATTCACTAGTAGAATTAGCAAAAGATAATAAATTTTTTACTCAACAAAGTATACCAATTTCTAGTAATTTAGATAACCTTCAATCTCTAATGAAAATTTATAATAGTAATCCTAGACAACTTGCTAGTAATATCACTACAGTTGCAGCAACTAGAGAAAGTGTAGCAAAAAGACGCTCAGGAAATAAAACTCCAATTATTTTTATTGAATCGAGTCAAGATAGTTTCTGGATTGTACAAGAGCTTTCATTGCAAGATGATTGTTTTTATCTAGTTCCTAGTGCCAACTTAACCATTAATGAGCGAATTTATATGACTATCTCATACATTTTTGTCTGTCAGAATTATGCTAATCGATCTTCAAATAAATTTAGCTTGAGTAAACCTGCCATAGTTAAATTTAATCGTGATTGGGAAAATGAGTGGGAGCTAGTAGAACCAGGAGAAATTATATTTCCTTGAATTTAAGGTATGAATAATTATTAAATCTCTACTATATGAGATCAACATAAAATTTGATGAGCTACGCCATGTATCAGAAGAGCTATTCGTATGGACAGAAAAAACTGAATCTGAATGGCTAGAATTATATGAGCCAAAATCAGTTAAATACAAGTTAGACAATTTACAAGAATACACATTGAGAATTGAAAAATTATCATATGAGGTTCATTAACAGAGAATGGGCTCTATTGGATTGTTAATGATACATCATTAAAAGATAATTGTTATTTTTTAGTGCCTAAAGCTGGATTAGTTATTAGCGATCGCATTCATCAAACTGTCGAAGATATTTTTCTGTGTAAAGGATATCAAAAAAGAGCTTCTAATAATTTTAAATTATTGCTCCCCGCCGTAGTTAAATCTCGCTCTAATAATGAATGGGAACTTGTAGAAGTAGAATCCGGTGAATTACTATTTGAAGAGAATCAGATGTTGTAGTCTTTCACATTTTAATAATAACCTGTTTTAGACTTTTTTATTGTCAAGACAAAACCACACAAAGATATCATTAATTTATGATTAAATCAGAGCTTTTAAAAGACTAATAACTGGTGATGAAAATACAAGAATTGTCAAAACAAGCCTCAATACTTATCGTTTAAAGATTAGGCAGAGTTGAAAATCGAAAAAGTAAGTTGTTTGGGTTGTGAATAAATTGCTTTATAAATCGGCTTTTGAGAAGAAAATTTAAACGAGGTTTCTTGCTCCGTCCTAACGCCGAGGAAACCTTATGCGCTTGCGAAGCTCTACCCGAAGGGGCAGCTCTACCCGCAGGGGCAGCGGTATTCTTTAGGACAGCGCGGGCGGTGCGCTTTTTAACTACTCAGGGATTGTGTCGGCACTGTCTGGAAGGAATTTGTTCAGCTAATATATATCGAATTAACCGCAATAAAAGCGGGTCACCCGCGCTCACCGTCACCTCATACCAGTTTACTTCCAGCGCTGGTTGGGTAGCTCTGAGGGGAATTCTATTCACAAAGCGGTAGTGGTAAGACAAACTTTTTCGTCTTCGGATCTCAAAATGGGTTAGATAGAGTTTTCACCTCCCCGACTCGTTCCAGGTAATCCACCCAGTCATAAAGCTTTAGATGGGATGTCTGCTTGCAGAATTAGAATTGCCGATAGTAACTTAAGTATAATCACATATTATATATTTGTTGTGTACTTATTGTGTACTTATTGTATATTTATTGTATAGTTCATACAAATACTAGAGATATCAACATTGGTGTTTCTACATAAAAAATTTAATATCTGTGTTTTGAATAAATCAATATAAATGCTTTTGCGGAGAAGAATCGGTAAAATACCCAAAATATCAGTATTTTTTAGGGAGCAATTTTTCTGAGATCAAGATTCAAGATACTTTTGTCCTTGAGAGTATAAATTAATTATTGTTTGAAAAACTAGAAATGGTAGTAGTTTGGACTATTTTCTCTAGAATTACAGAATATTTTTAATAAAACATAATGATTAGCATCAAAAAACATAACAAAACATATTGAGAAATAGTAGTCACTATTTCTCAGCTGACATCTCCTAAATTTGTTTAACTATTTTTACGTTATCATCTCAAAAATTGATAAAACAACTATAAAATAACGAGGCAAAGCAGTGAATTCTGTAAGTATACTAAACGTTTTAATTGACAATTTAAGTTTATCGGAACTACTAAAAAAACTCAAATATGGTGGCGTAGTATTTACACCCAATATCGATCACGTGATGAAACTGCAAAAAGATCCCAGTTTTTACCATATTTATCATCAAGCAGATTATCGTGTCTGTGATAGCCAATTACTAATGTTGGCTGCGCAATTTCTTGGTAAACCACTTAAAGAGAAGATCTCAGGGTCTGATTTATTTCCAGCTTTCTATCAACATTATCAGTATGATGAGAATATTAAGATTTTTTTGCTTGGTGGCGCTGAAGGTGCAGCAGAAATGGCTCACCAGAAAATTAATGCTAAAGTAGGCCGTGAAATTATTATTGACTTTTACTGTCCACCTTTTGGCTTTGAAAAAGATGAGGCAGAATGCGCCAAAATAATACAACGAATCAATAATTCTGGGGCTACGGTTTTAGCTGTTGGTGTCGGTGCGCCTAAACAAGAAAAATGGATTAATAAGTACAAGTCTTGTCTCAATAACATCAAAACCTTTTTAGCTATTGGAGCAACTATCGAATTTGAAGCTGATTATCGTTCTAGAGCCCCTAAGTGGATCAGTCAAGTAGGTTTAGAATGGCTTTACAGACTAATACAAGAACCAAAAAGACTGTGGAAAAGGTATTTGTTAGAGGATATGCCTTTTTTCTATTTAATCCTTAAACAAAAGCTGAATTTATAAAGATTTTTGACTCATAAAGCACAGTAACAGCAACAAGTAAACTAATTTTAAGCTCCTCTGTAGCCAAGAATAATCACTTAAGTGTAATTAATTAGGCATATTTGGCATGCATTTCTTGGCAATACCAAAGCAGACAACATTAGTACTTATACAGAAAAAATGTTATTTTAGATGCTTTTACGCACAATAACATAAATATTTTTACGGGAAATCATCAGTGAAGCCGACAAAACATCAGTATTTATGCGGTGGAATTTTATTTCAGATAATATTATTTTGTATTTATCAGCTTAAGTTAATCATTGCTTATAAAAATTAATAATAAGTATTTACTATGTTGAAAACCGTGAATTCACTTAGTACTTCAAACTTGGCGCAAAAATAAAAAATTTTTTTCTAGATATATTTAATGATCCTAAAGCAACCCTTAATTTTAGTCACCGTTGGTACTGAAAAATTTCCTTTTAATCGCCTTATGGAATGGATAGATAACCTCATTCAGCAAAATTTAATTCAACCAAATCAAGAACAAATCATTATTCAATATGGTTCTTGTACTGTTACTCCCCAAAGAACGAACAATTTTTCGGTTTTACCCTCAGAAGAATTTGAAAATATTCTTGCTCAAGCTCGTTTAATCATAGCTCACTGTGGAGAAGGCACTATTGACCTGTTATCCCACATCAAAAAACCTTTTATATTGGTACCTCGCAATAGTCAATATCGAGAACATGTAGATAATCATCAAATGGAATTAGCAGATGAGCTAGCAAAACAAGGTGTATCTATTGCCAATTCATACCAAGATTTAGCAGAGTTTTTAGCGAATCCTAAACTAGTCCCAATCAATCACTCTCCTACAGAATATTACACTCAAGTGAGTTCTCTTCTCGAAGAACAATTTGAAGAGGAACAAGTTTTAGAAGATTTAGCAGTAACGATTTAACAGCAACTTGACAATAAAAGAAACAGTAAACTATGAAAATATTACTTGTTAGCTCTAGTGGCGGTCATTTTCAAGCCATTCAAAAACTAGAAACATTTTGGGGTAAACATGAGTGTTGTTGGGTTACTTTCAAAACCTCTTCTTCAGAAAATATTTTAGAAAAAGGCGAGAAAAAAGTATATTGGGCTTATAGCCCAACAAATCGTAATTTTAAGAATTTAATCCGCAATCTTGGCCTAGCTTGGTACGTCATTAATGAAGAGTCTCCAGATTTAGTTCTTTCTACGGGTGCTGGGGTTGCAGTTCCTTTTATCATCTTGGCCAAACTCAAAGGAATTCAAACAGCTTTTATTGAATCTTTTACCCGCGTAAAAGAATTGAGTTTATCTGCTCGTCTAGTTCTTCCTTTTCTAGATGGGCTTTATGTGCAATGGGAGCAATTAAAAGTTAAATATCCTCAATCAAAGTTGATTCGTCTCTAGTACTTAACCAAAAAAGCTTTAACAGAAATTATTTTTCTAAAAAGCTGACTCAATAAGACTTTTATTGATTTAGATTTTCAACTCGTTTTACATTATTGATACGTGGAACGAGCTTTAATTGCTTCTTGCTTCTCTAGCAAGGTCGGAAGATTGAAGTATCGAAAAGTGATGGATAAGTTGATTTAAAGGTTTGTTGTTGCAAGAAAACCATTTCAGTAATCAAGTGAATCCCTTTTGTTTAGCGACAGGAGCAACTTAAGGTAACAATTGTTCAAAAACGTATAAAAAACTTAGATCTCTTGAGTAATCAAAACTGATAATCTCAAATTACTCAAAAATATATATTCGTAATTTTATTCAAAGTATATATGCGGGATCACAAAAGAATTGGCATCCTCACCAGTGGAGGAGACTGTGCGGGCTTAAATGCAGTTATTAGAGCGGTTACTCGTTGTGCAATTAAATCCTATGGGTGGGAAGTTTTTGGCATTTGTAAAGCTACTCACGGTTTGATGGCTCGTCCACCTCAAGCTATGGAATTGACAGTATCAAAGGTAGATCCTTTTCTCACTATGGGAGGTACATTTCTCGGTACAACCAATAAAGGCGATCCTTTTGCTTTTCCCATGCCTGATAGTACTTTAGCGGATCGTTCAGCCGAAATTATTGAAGGTTATCATCAACTTAATTTAGACGCTTTAATAGGAATTGGTGGCGATGGGAGTTTAGCTATTTTGCGGAAATTAGCTCAAAAAGGAGGGATTAATCTTGTAGGCATTCCCAAAACCATTGATAATGATGTGGATATGACAGAACGTTCCATTGGTTTTGATACAGCGGTTAATATTGCAACAGAAGCAATTGATCGCCTGCACTTTACTGCAGCTAGCCATAGTCGAGTGATGATTTTGGAAGTTATGGGCAGAGATGCAGGACATATTGCCTTGAATGCAGGAATTGCTGGAGGAGCAAATATTATTATGATTCCCGAAATTCCTTACAAACTAGAGAAGATTTGTGAACAGATTAAAGCCAGGCAAACTAGAGGAAGAGATTATTCTATTGCCGTAGTATCTGAAGCTGTTTGCACTGAATTTGGTGATCCTATACAAAAGGGACATTTTGCGGATTGTCGCTTAGGGGGAATAGGTCAATATTTAGCAGAACAAATAACTAAACTAAGTGGTGCTGAAACTAGGGTAACAGTATTGGGTCATACTCAAAGAGGGGGTACTTCTTCTCCCTTGGATCGGATCTTAGCAGCTGCTTTTGGGGTAGCAGCAGTAGAATTAATCGCTCAAGACAAGTATGATTACATGGTGGCATGGCAAGATAGATCGGTTCAAGCTGTTCCGATCGCCGAGGCGATTAAGAATTATTTTTCTGTTGATCCTCAAGGAACTTTAGTCAAAACTGCTAGGGGTTTAGGGATTTGTTTCGGCGATTGACCGTCATCAAGGAATGAGGAAGCGGTGCCGGGATGGGGCAGGGCTGTTTCATTCTCGTAAAAGATAATTGTTGATTATGCAGATTTCAAGTCATACCAATTTGAATAAAGAATACGACAGATAAATGTAGGGGTTTGGCAGTGCCAAACCCCTACCTAAATTGTATGTGTAGCAAACATTTTTTAATTTGGTATCACTTCAACGGTATTGATTGTTTAACATTTGGTGATCGCGATCGTGATGTAGAATTAGATTATCTCATCAAAATGGCATTCATCCCTGGATTTACCAACGCCGCTATTTCAGCAATTTAGTATTAATGAAGGAGCGAATCATACTAAATCCGATTCTGAAAACCCACTATTATATGGCGAGTATTAAATAGGCTTAATTCCTTCTGCCGTCTGCCCTTATGCGGAGCGGTATCCTTTAGGGCTGCCTTCTGCCTTACCAT
>JASJDR010000044.1 GCA_030065615.1 Xenococcus sp. MO_188.B8
AAACGTCTTGATAAAGATGATGCAGTCGTTTTGCTCATCGACCATCAGGCTGGTTTGATCTCATTAGTGCAGGATTATTCTCCTAATGAATTTAAAAATAATGTATTGGCTCTAGCAGAATCAGCTAAATTCTTTAATCTGCCAACGATTCTGACAACTAGTTTTGAAAATGGCCCTAATGGTCCTTTAGTCCCCGAAATTAAAGATTTTCATCCAGATGCACCTTACATTGCCCGTCCTGGTCAAATTAATGCTTGGGATAATGAAGATTTTGTCCAAGCGATAAAAGATACTGGTCGTAAACAACTAATTATGGCGGGAGTTGTGACTGATGTTTGCGTTACTTTCCCAGCTTTAAGTGCTTTGGCAGAAGGCTTTGACGTGTTTGTAGTCACAGATGCTTCTGGAACTTTTAGTAAAGATGTGCGAGATGCAGCTTTATTGAGAATGCAGGGAGCGGGAGTTCAAATGATGAACTGGTTTAGTGTTGCCTGTGAGCTGCATCGGGACTGGCGTAATGATATTCAAGGTTTGGGTGCTTTACTATCTAAATATATTCCCAATTATCGTAATTTAATGACTAGCTATTTTGCTACTCAAAAATAAGTTTTTTCACTGTTAATTTATAAGGAGGATTGTTACTCAATGAATACTTTAGAAGCAATTTATCAACGTCGCTCTGTTAAAGGTTATGATCCTAACCATAAAATAACCCCTGAAGAAGAACAGAAACTTCTGGAAGCAATGATTCAAGCTCCAACAAGTTTTAATATTCAACATTGGCGTTTTGTAATTCTGCGAGATCCCGAATTACGACAAAAGATCCGCAAAGAATATGGTAATGATCAAGCGCAAATGACTGATGCTTCTTTACTAATCCTCTTTACCGCAGATATCAAAGCTTGGCAAAAGGAGCCGCAACGTTATTGGCAGAATGCTCCCCAAGAAGTTGCCGATCTAATTGTAAATTGGATGGGTCCTTTTCATGAAGGGCGTGAATGGCTTCAGCGAGATGAGGCGCAACGTTCCATTGGGATGGCAATGCAGACTTTAATGTTATCAGCTAAAGCTATGGGTTATGATTCTTGCCCAATGATTGGTTTTGATATTGATAAAGTGGCAGAATTGATTAACTTACCCGAAGATTATGTTATGGGACCAATGGTAGCAATAGGTAAAAAAGTTAAAGAGCCTTGGCCCAAACCTGGACAATTACCCTTGAGTGAGTTGGTTATTGAAAATAAGTTCTAGTATTTTAAAAATACTAATTTGGCGTAAATCTGATAAATAGTAAGATTTACGCCAGAAAAATATCGATTTAGCAAGCAAATAATCTTTCTGCTGACACTTAGACAATTCTTTCCCAGTTTTGAACATAATCAAGATTTTTTTGACAAAATAGGAGATCAAATCATGGCTTACGAAATTAAAAACAAAGTGATCTTGGTGACAGGTTCTAATCGAGGTATCGGCAAAGTTATCTTAGAATCCTTTATTGAACATAGAGCAGCTAAAGTCTATGCTGCTGTCCGCAAACCAGAAAGTGTGATATCTCTGGTAGAAAAATATGGAGAGCAAGTAGTCCCCCTAGAAATTGACTTATCCAATGATGCCTCAATTTACGCTGCGGCTGAAATAGCTAATGATGTGGATGTGGTAATTAATAATGCTGGCACTTTTAGAGGTGGTGAGTTGTTCGCAGAAGACATAATTGAATCCTTAGAATTTCATATGAGTATTAATGTCTATGGATTAATTAACATAGCTAAAGCATTCGCTCCTGTCCTGAAAGCTAACGGTGGTGGGGTATTTGGTCAGCTTAATTCTGTAGTATCAATGAAAACTTTTCCTAATTTCTCCGCCTATTGTGCATCCAAGGCAGCTTCCTATTCGATTACTCAATCTCTAAAAGAATTACTGGGTAAGCAAGGAACCAGAGTATTGAGTATTCATCCTGGTCCTATTGCCACTGATATGGGTGATGCCGCAGGTCTTACTGAAATTGCTGAATCTCCTTCTTTAGTGGCAGAAGCAATTATGGAAGCTTTGAAAGGCGATGATTTCCATGTGTTTCCTGATTCGATGGCAAAACAGATTGGTAGTGCTTATCAAAGCTTTGCTCAAAATATTGTAGAAGCGGCCATGACCGAAGGTTAATTTCATGGGGTAAATGAAAACAAACCTCTCCCCCAGCCCCTCTCCTAGGAGGAGAGGGGAGAAATACCGAGAGAGGGGCTAGGGGAAGTTCATCTTTCATGGAGCGTTGCTCAATCAAGCTATAAAATACGAATTTTAAGAATAGACATCAAGGGTAAATATTGCCGACTCAAGTTAAAAATTGACAAATATGAATAATTACCAAAAACTCCAGAGACGAGATTTTTTCAAATGGGCTTTGGCAGCAGGATTTTCTACTTACCTTTTAGACAAAGGAAAATCATGGGCGCAAAATCCTCCTGATGCTGCTACCAATAAAGCCGATTTAATCCTCCATAATGCTCGTATTGCCACTCAAGACGATAAGCGTTCCTTTGCTGAAGCTTTAGCTATTAAAGATAATCGTTTTCTCGCAGTTGGTACAGAAAAAGAAGTTATGGCTTATCGAGGAGATCAGACAAAAGTTATTGATCTCAATCGTCGTACTGTAATTCCTGGTATTAATGATAGTCACACTCACTTAATTCGCGGTGGTTTGAACTACAATATGGAACTGCGCTGGGATGGTGTGCCTTCTTTAGCCGATGCCTTACGAATGCTCAAGGAACAAGCAGCGAGAACTCCTGCACCACAATGGGTGCGAGTGATTGGTGGTTGGAGTGAGTTTCAGTTTGTCGAAAGACGGATGCCTACTTTAGCTGAAATTAACGCTGTTTCTCAAGATGTGCCAGTATTTATTCTCAATCTTTACGATCGCGCTTTACTCAACAGTGCAGCGTTAAGGGCTTTAGGCATTGACCGCAATACTACACCGCCTCCTAATTCAGTAATCGAAAAGGATAGTAATGGCAATCCAACTGGCATGCTAATCGCTAAGCCCAATGCCACAATTCTCTATGCTGCGATCGCCCAAGGCCCCAGATTAAGTTTAGAAGATCAGATAAACTCCAGTCGTCACTATATGCGGGAGATGAATCGCTTGGGAATTACTAGCGTGATTGATGCTGGTGGTGGAGGACAAAATTATCCTGATGACTATCAAATTATTGATCGCCTCCACAAAGAAGGATTGATGACTGTCAGAGTTGCTTATAATCTGTTTACCCAAAATCCAGGGGCGGAAAAAGCAGACTTTGAAAGATGGATCGATATCGCCAATCCTGGTCAGGGAGACGATTTTTATCAGCTCAATGGCGCGGGGGAAATGTTAGTTTTCTCAGCGGCGGATTTTGAAGATTTTACCGAACCTCGTCCCGATCTCAATCCTAATATGGAAGCAGAGCTTACGGAAGTAATAAAACTTCTTGCTGCTAATAAATGGCCCTTCAGACTCCATGCTACCTATGATGAATCAATTTCTCGTTTTTTAAATGTGTTTGAAACTGTTAATCGAGAAATTCCCTTTGACAGGATGCATTGGATTTTAGACCATGCCGAAACGATCAGCGATCGCAATATTGAGCGAGTTAAGGCTTTAGGTGGGGGAATTGCGATCCAACATCGGATGGCTTATCAAGGAGAATATTTTGCTCAACGTTACGGCTTTGCTGCGGCAAATAATACTCCCCCCATTAAAAAGATCATGGCAATGGATGTTCCCATATCTGGAGGTACAGACGGCACAAGGGTAGCTAGTTATAATCCTTGGGTTGGTTTGTACTGGTTGGTTTCCGGCAAAACTGTTGGCGGGACACCGCTTTATTCGGAGGCGAATCGCCTCGATCGCATGGATGCTCTCAGACTTTATACTGCTGCTGCTGCTTGGTTTTCTAACCAGGAGGGGAATAAAGGAGCAATTGTTCCCGGTCAATTAGCCGATTTAGCGGTGTTATCAGAAGATTATTTCTCTGTACCTGAAGAGAGAATTAAACATCTTGAATCGGTTTTAACTATTGTTGATGGCCAACCTGTCTATGCATCGGCAGAATTTAGTGATTTAGCTCCTCCAGCTTTACCTGTCAGTCCCGATTGGTCTCCAGTAAAATATTTTGGTGGTTATCACAATGATTCTCAGATTAGTTTTCGCTCTCCGACTCATTCAAAACCTTCTTTAGTTACTAACTCCCAGAATCAGCAGAATTTGCATTTATCTTCTCTGAGTATAACCGGTAGTTTATCTCAATTTTGGGGTGGCTTAGCTTGTGCTTGTTGTTATTAAAATTTAGCCAAATTAATAGAGAAATCAAGAATAAATAGTGAACAAGACAACAAAAATACCATGACTTTTAAGATATTATTTAGTTCTCAAATCTATAAATGACTTCACTCAAATGTTCTACCCTATTATTTTTAATTACTAGACCTTCTTTTTCGAGTAAGTTTTTTTTCTGAGTTACTCCTAGTCTATAATTACCAATTTCACCATTGCTTTTGATAACTCTATGGCAAGGGATAACCATCAGCTGATCGTTTTTCGCCATTGCATTGCCGACAGCCCGATATGCTTTTGTATTTAGGGCTTTCGCTATTTTTTTATAGGTAGTCACCTTGCCTTGAGGAATTTTTTGCAAAAGTGCATAGCATTTCTCGTTAAAACTTGGATCTAGATTTTTCATAAACTCTAACTAATCTATAAATTGACCTTAATATATTTTTCTAAAATGAATTTATCAGAAGTAAACAGTAAACAGTCAAATAAAAACAATCAACAGGTCACTGCCGTGATTTCCCATTATATTCGTCCTGGTCGCGAATCGGGCTACGAAGCATGGCTTGAAGGTATTTCCCAAGTAGCCAGACAATTTGAAGGCCATAACGGAGTTACTATCTTAAGACCTCAACCTGATTTGCGAGCTGAATATGTGATTATTCTGCGCTTCAATAACTATCGCAATCTCTGTCGCTGGATGAGATCTTCGGAACGTCAAGAATGGATTGAACGGGCTAAACCCTTAACCGATAAACCAGAAAACGTGCAATTTCTCACAGGATTAGAAGCTCTAATTTCGCTTCCTAATACAATCTCAACTCCCCCCAAATACAAGACCGCCTTTGTGACTTGGATTGGAGTGTTTGTCTGTGCATCTATCCTAGGCTATTTTTTCGCACCCTATTTAGCAGGCTTGCCTTATCTACTACGCCAAGCAATTATTACAGGATTAGTTGTGATCTTACTGGCCTATGTAGTAATGCCCCGATTAACACGCTTGTTTTATACCTGGCTTCACAAATCTTAAAAGTGGGTTTCTTTTTTCAAAAGAACAGGTAGTCAAACTGAGAAAGTATAGTAATTCTGACGATCAAGATTTTTTAACTTACAAAAGTTAGGTGTAAATAGCGAAAATGCTTAAGAGTTGGTGGGGTGTTTTAGGAATATGTCAATTCAAACGCTCAATCAGGTGGTCGCCGACTCTTATCCTCAATAATCATTGATCTTTATGTTATTAGATTAGGCGATTTTTGAGCAAGAAAATCCCATTGGCATAGGATCGCAGCGCGATGCGCCTCTACACCGAATGGATAGCAGTGTTATAAAGTTGTTGATAAAAGTGTTATTTGCTGTTTTATTCTTAGGTTATGAATATTTTTGATATCCTTTTAGTTGTACCCACTCAATATACTTTAGCTTTTACCAATTTAGGAACAAAAGATCTGGTGAGTTTGATTCATCCAGCGATCGCAGTTATTCTGGTATTTCCTATTATTGGAATCGTCAGTAACTTTGCTTGGCAAACTCGTCAAAGAAGATTAGCAATCAAGGATGGCAAAAAAAGTAAGATTCCTTCTGTTGTGGGAAGAGAACATGTAAAACTAGGACGTTGGTTAACTGGGAGCGTCGTAGGAGTTAACCTGATTGGATTAGCTTATTCCATTGTTTATAAAAATTTCATTATCAACTTCAAAAGAGATAGTTTAGATACAAACCAAGCTATTATAATCACTTTAATATTCATCGCTACGATCGCGTCTTTTATCATGCTATTTCGTGCTCAACCCAAACTATGGCGCGGGATCTTTGCCACTTTATCGGGAATGGGGTTAATTATTCTCGGCGCACAAGAGGGTGTCTGGCGTTTAAGCGATCAATGGTATTGGTCTCATTACTATTATGGAATGGGAGTTTCTTTGTTAATGATTTTTTCTTTAGCAATTATCGAAGATATCTATAAAGATCGCAGTAATCGCTGGCGTAATGTCCATATTATGCTAAATTGCTTCGCCTTACTACTATTTATTGGTCAAGGAATTACTGGTGCGCGAGATTTACTGGAAATTTCTCCCATCGGCAAATAGTTGAGGTAGGGGTTTGGCACTGCCAAACCCCTACTGCCAAACCCCTACTCTCCATTGAAGAAACGAGATTACAATTTATGTTCTTATTTACCCATGCCTAATTGTTGAGCTTTTTGATAAACTTTACCTTCAGTCAAGAGAGAGGGAGCAATTACGACTTCGACTTGTTGCATCTCCTTAAGATCTTTAGCTCCCAGAGTTCCCATACTGGTTTTAATGGCACCGAGAAGATTATGAGTGCCGTCATCGAGTTTAGCCGGTCCCACGAGAATTTCCTTGATAGTTCCTGTTGTACCAACTCTAATCCTAGTTCCCCTGGGTAATACAGGACTAGGAGTTGCCATACCCCAATGATAATCTCCCCCAGGAGCTTCCGCCGCCCGGGCAATGGGAGAACCAATCATGACAGCATCCGCACCACAGGCAAGGCATTTACAAATATCTCCCCCAGTAATGATTCCGCCGTCAGAAATTACGGGTATATATTTACCTGTTTCGGCATAAAAGTCATCCCTCGCCGCAGCACAGTCAGCGGTAGCTGTAGCTTGGGGAACTCCGACGCCCAGTACGCCACGAGAGGTACAAGCTGCTCCAGGACCAATGCCAACTAAGACTCCTGCTGCTCCAGCTTTCATTAAGTCTAGAGCTACTTCATAGGTAACACAGTTGCCCAAGACCACTGGAATCGGCATTTCTCGACAAAAAGATTCTAAATCGAGAGGAGAAATTGATTCAGGAGATAAATGATTAGTAGAAACTACAGTTGCTTGGACAAATAACATATCCGCACCAGCTTCTGCCACTACCTTGCCATATTTGCTGGCTCCTGCAGGGGTTAAACTAACCGCAGCAATGCCATTTTGTTGTTTAATTTGAATTATTCTTTGTTTGATGAGTTCAGGTTGAATTGGCTTAGCATATAATTCTTGCATTAAGCCGACAAAATCTTCTTTGCCTACGGAAGCAATGCGATCGAGGATTGGCTCGGGGTCTTCATAACGGGTTTGTATTCCTTCTAAATTGAGGACTCCCATAGAACCTAATTCCGATAGCAATGCTGCCATTTTTACGTCTACTACTCCATCCATCGCACTAGCAATGATAGGAATTTCACGCTTGATACCACCAATTTCCCAGGTAGTATCTGCCAGACTGGGGTCTAGAGTCCGCACTCCAGGGCTGAGTGCAATTTCATCAAATCCATAGGCTCTACGAGCCTTTTTACCACGACCAATTGATATTTCCACGCTTAATTAATCTTCCGCTCCCAAAGCTATTTGCTTAGAGTATCAAATTTTCGAAACATTTGGAAATGGGTTAAATCAATATAATGGGAAATAACTTCTCATCTCTTAATCTTTGCTCCTTCTTCTTATTTTATTGCTAGGTTTTTACGGTTTTTTTCCATGGCATCTTTTGCAGATTACGATCTGGTAATTCTGTTTCTAAATTAAGCAACCGAGGCTCTTGAAATGCGATCGCAACTAAAATTAAATTAAAGATTCCCAGTAATACTAGTAGTAAAGAAATTCCCCCATCTTGTCCGATTTGACCACCAATAAACGGCGCTAGATAATAATGCAATGGACTATCTTCTGCCATCAAAGGGTTCAATACAGTATCGACTAATGGGCCAGCTAATAAATAGGCAATAACAGCTAAAGATCTTTCCAAACTTTGGATTAAAGCAAAGATTCTTCCTTGTAGATGGGTCGGTACTTTACTCTGCCAGATTGCCTGATTAGAACTAACAATAATTGGATGGGAAAATAAATATAAGAAAACCCCTACTGCTAAGGCAACCACTGAGATCTTAAGCCCCGCGATTAAGGTCACAATTCCCTGTAAACCGACACAACCCATAATCGTGATCACTCGATATTTGGTACTGCCCCAAATACTCATCAGCAAGCTCCCGACAAGTACTCCACAACCTCCAATAGAGAGAATAGTTCCCAGTTGTTGGGTAGAATCAGGTTTGTACAGTAAAGGCCAAAGAACAACTTCGAGCATTCCTGTAGTGAAATAACTAATGGCTACAAAGCTCAAAAGTCTCAGTAAACCTGGTCTGGTAGCAATATAATTCCAGCCTGAAATGGTATCTTGTAAAAAAATACCTGTAGCTGATTTATGACGACTTCTTCTTCTTTTGATATTGGGAAATCTGACAATCGATAGGGTAAATAAGGCGACGAAAAAAGTCACCAAATCAATCGTTAAAACACCTTCTATCCCAATAAACTTCATCAAGAGTCCAGCAATGAAAGGAGAGACGATTTTGGCTACGCCACTAGAAACCTGAACCATGCCATTGGCACGACCAAAATGCTGCGGGGGTACTACTTGAGCGATCGCTGCAGTTGAAGCCGGTGCTTGAAAGGCGTTGAAAGTAGAAGTAACAGTAACCCCCAGATAAATATGCCAAACTTCCAACTGATTGGTTGAGACCAAGAAGATAATGATAACAGTAATCAATGTTGTCACCACATCACTCATTATCATGGCATGACGACGATTCCAACGATCAATTAAAACTCCGGCAAAAGGAGAAACAATAACTTTTGGTAAATAGATTAGCAGGATAGTCAGGGCAAATTGCGTAATGGTTCCTGTATCCCGGTAAGTTTGTTCGAGAATCCAAAAACCGAGAGCAAACTCTGTCAATTTAGAACCTAACAGAGAAATTAATTGTCCAATCCAGACGATTAAAAAAGTACGCATGAAATAGGGGAACTAGTACTATAGATTACAATAATAGATCACAATAATTACCTTAAGCTAGCTTGTAAAATAAGCTCAAGCTAAACGACATAGGTATTTTTACTGACTCTAATATAGATAAAGCTCCACGTATCTTAACCTCAGTTAATAAAAAAAATCTATATCTAGTTGAGGAAAGTTACCTAGTTTATAGTTTTTAAATGCCACTGATATCAAACTGATTACTGCAATCTGAAATCGATTAATCAGATAATTATGTGCTGTAATGTTTAGAGTCAGAGTTGTTTCTATAGGGGAAGATTAAAAGAAGTAAATGGGAAAGCAAAGGGATTATTACTTGACTCTTAAAATATCCCCCAAGGCGACGCCGGAAGAAATTAAAATTTCTTTTCGCCGTTTAGCCCGTCAATATCATCCCGATCTCAATCCCGAGAATCCCGAAGCAGCAGAATACTTTAAAGCAATCTCTGAAGCCTATGAGACTTTATCAGATCCTCTCAAACGTCGCCGTTATGATCGCGATCGCAATTTGACGAATAAAAACTATAGTACTAATTATAATTCTCCAGAGCCGCTTGAGAATGCTCAGAATGCTCAATATTATTATCTTCGGGGAATAGCCCAAGGCAAAGCGAAACAATATCAGGGAGCGATCGCAGAATATAGTAAAGCGATCGCTGCAGATCCTCAATTTATTGATGCTTATATTAAAAGATCCGAAATGCGTTACAAATTGGGAGATTCCCAAGGGGTATTAGATGATTGTTATTGGGTAATTAAAATCAACTCTTCGTTTGCCAAGGCTTATTACTATCAAGGAAGAGCTCGTTATAGCTTGGGTTATGTGCAAGCATCTATTGATTCCTATAGTGAGGCTATTAGACAGAATAAAGATTATGCTCAAGCTTATTACTATCGTGGAATTGCCTATGGAGAGCTTCAAGATAAATCTTTAGCTATTCAAGATTTACACGTAGCTGCCAAACTATTTCGTTTTGAGGGTAACAAGAATGCTTGTCATCTTGCTCACAATAAAATTAAGCATTTTAACCAAGCAAACCTTAATACTTTTCAGGCCATAAAGTTACTGATTGGGAAAAGCTTACTCATCAAAATTATATTACTTTGTTATTTATTATTTATGTTAATTATATTGCTTTTGTAGTCCTAGCCACCATTAACTAAAAAACTCTGGTTACTTGTTTTTGCTCCTAGTTTCTTGATTATTTATACCTTACTAAATTAATACGATAACGCTGTTTTTTAGTAACCGAAACTTCTCCTACTTCCAATCTTCCTTTCCCTCTAACAGAAATTAAATCTCCAGATTTTACGTTATAGCTAGCCTGAGTAATATCTTTCCAATTAATGCGGACATCACCAGCAGAAATTGCATTTGCCATTTTACTTCGAGACATGCCAAACCCCGCAGAGGCGATCGCATCTAGTCTCATCGAAGCTTCGACAGTAGTCATTTCTTTCTTTTTTGGGGGGCGTATTTTTAGTTCACTAAAATCAATTTGCCGAGTTTTGACTGCTACAGATCTTACTTGAGTTAGAGAGGTTGTCAGAAATTCTACCATCTCAGGAACCACAATTACTTGCGCTCCTCTTTCCCCTAAAACAATAATATCTCCGACTTTTTCCCTAACGATTCCTGTCCCTAAAATTGCCCCTAAAAAGTCCCGATGAGTTGCTGTATCAAATAAAAAGTTGCCCGCAATATCCAAAGCGACTAATTCAATTTGGGAAGTCTCTAAGGGGATTTCTGAACGAGCAATCCCTAATCTTTGCCTTTCAGCTTGAGGATAACCACCCCAAGGAAGTAATTCTATATCTGTTAATTTGTTAAAAATTTCCTGCACTTCCAACATAACAGGAGGAGACAAAAAATCAGTTAAGACTATCTCCCAAGTCTTGATCGCTTGCTCTGCCTTATCAATAACACGAGCAATCTCTTCCCTATTTTCAACCCCTTTTAATAAATCTTCTCTTGGTAACATTAATAGTTGATAGTTGATAATCGTTTACTGTTGAGTATTACTCATTACTCATTACTTATTACTTATTACTTCATTGCTGATATCCTTGGAGCATTTCGGGTTTAAACTTACGTAAAATATCTGCTGATTTAGAAAGAAAAATTTCCGACCCTTTAACTACTACCAAATATTTCCCTGCATCCAAACGATTGCGATAGGGTAAAGCATCACCACTTCCAATAGTTAAACCCACGCCACCACCGACAAAAAAACTACCCATCGCACCACCAACTGCCCCCGCAATACCTCCGACAATATGATTTCCTGGAGAACCGGCCCAACTAAAAGTATCTAAACCAGTTATCAAATCGAAACCATAACCAGCAGCAAACCCAAAAGGAACTAGCCAATAGGCCATGGCGATCGCTCTCTTTTTCGCTTGTTTACCAGGATCTATTAAACCAAACTCATCAGCAGTTTTGTACCCTTGACCCAAAATGCTCATCTGAGATTGGGGAATATTAGCCTTTTCTAAAGCAGTGTAAGCTTCTTCTGCCACCAAGCGATCGGGTAATACGGCAATTAAATAATTCATTAATTTTAAGCAAAAATTTTATTGATTCTTCTTTAGATAGATTATCAGTTTCTTTGAAGGTTCAATAGTCTCAAAGCATGAAGAAGTTCTTGATTAATTTAGTTATACTATTAGTATAAAATTTAGTATGATTCAGTTGACTAACAATGATTAGTAAAATTGCCAAAACAGCAATTAGCTTACCTAAAGAATTATTGGAAAAAACAGATGCTATTGCCCAAGCAGATCAAACAACTCGCAGTGCAGTGGTTGTTCAAGCATTGACAGAATTTATTCAACATCGAGAAAACCAGGAATTGTTGGCGGCTCTTGATACAGCTTATGAAGAAGAACCCTTAACCCAGGAAGAAACTGCGGTTCTCAAAGCTGGAATGTCTCATATTGCCAATAATGTAGTTGAAGAATGGTAAAACAAGGTGATATCTATTGGGTAGATTTGCCGCAACCTTCTGACTCTGAACCTGGTTTTCGTCGTCCTTGTGTAGTGGTGCAAAATAATGTTTTTAATAAATCTCGTATTGCTACTGTGGTAGTCTGCATTCTGACTTCCAATCTTCGTAGAGCTTCAGCTCCAGGAAATGTTTTGCTAGAAAAGGGAGAAGCCAATTTGTCTAAAGCTAGCATAGTTAACATTTCTCAATTATTGACGATTAATAAAGCCGACCTCCAGCAAAAAATTGGGACCTTGACTCCAGTAAAGTTAAATTTAGTTATTGCAGGGATTAAGCTTTTAGTTGAGCCTAGAAATGCACCCTGAAATTCTCAATTGATGATTAATCCTAGAAATTCACTAAATGAACACTAGATATTAGACAAGTACAGCCTTTGATTTAGGGAAATTAAGTCCTAGCAAAGTTAAAGTTAATTGGTATCCCTACTCGAAGATTAGATAAAGCAAGCACAAAATTGTTATACATAAATAATTTCAGTGAATGAGGATAAATTAGACTTTCTGCTGCGTCATAATCGCCAAATTCGTGTGATTGGCTTTGATGATGCTCCTTTTGTCCGTCACACGACCAAGGCGGTTGCTGTTGCTGGAGTAGTTTGTGCTCTTACTCGTTTTGAAGGCATGTTGTGGGGAAAGATAGAAGCCGATGGATGGGATAGCACAGAACAACTAACTCAAATGCTGCTAACGAGTAAATTTCATCCTCAACTGCATTTAGTTTTATTAGATGGGATTGGGATGGGTGGGTTGAATTTAATCGATCTACCTTTGTTAGCTCAACAGTCACAATTACCTTGTGTTGCGGTGATGAGAAAATTTCCTAAGCTAGAGAAAATGAAGGGAGCAATCTCTCTGTTACCCGATCCAGAAAGAAGATTACAACTCCTAGGCAAAGCTGGAGAAATTTATACGTATCCACCCTTTTACTTTCAAGTTTGTGGACTGAGTGCAGAACTTACAGTCAGAATATTGCAGCGTTTAACAGATCGGGGAAATGTGCCAGAAGCTTTAAGATTGGCTCATTTGATTGCTTCTGCTGTCATAAATGGAGAAAGTGGCAACCGCGCCTAGGACACCGATTCAGTAATCAAGAGCAATCATTAATTGAGAGGGAAACGGAAGCAAAACAGAGATAGGGAAGTAGGGATATAGGGATATAGGGATATAGGGAGATAATTAGTCCCCAAGTCCCCAAGTCCCCAAGTCCCCAAGTCCCCTTTTACGGCGGGGTCTCTCTGACTATCTTCAGCCGTAGCATATTATCTTCAACCATGACATATAGAAAAGAAACGCCACTTATCAGATAACATGCAGAATTCATGTAGAATTATTAAGTTAATTTTCCTACTAATAAATTTTCATAACGCTAATAACATTCGTTTATGACAAGTCTCATTTCTCGCGATCGCGTAGTGCCAGCTTCAGCTGACCGCTCTATCCAATCAACTTTAGAATCCACACCTCAGTCTTTATCTCAATTACAAAGTAAACATCCTCTCAAAGTAATTGCGATCGGAGATAGTCTTGTTTATGGTTATGGGGATTTTGTCGGTGGTGGCTGGGTAGAAAGACTGCGCCGTCAATGGATGGCTCAAGAAGAAGGCGATCGCGTATTGTACAATCTGGGAGTTAGAGGCGATCGCGTTATGAACGTAACTCAACGTCTTGCCACAGAATTTAAGCGTCGCGGAGAATTACGTCATCAAGTGCCCGATGCTATTCTATTATCAGTGGGAATTAATGATTCGCCTCGCTTAAGAAGACCAGACGGGAAGTTATTTACCGATTTTGTCGAGTTTAAGCAGCAATTAACTAATTTACTAGATTTAGCTACCAGTCTCGCTCCTGTATTCTTTGTGGGCATGATACCAGTAGACGAATCGAAAATGCCTTTTTATGATTGTTGTTATTACAATCATCTCGATCAATATCGCTATAAAGAAGCAACGTTACAAGCTTGTCAGGAAAGACAGATTCCTTATCTAGATTTATTTGATTTGTGGTTATCTAGAGGAGAAACTTGGTTGCGATCGCAATACGGTAAAGATGGATTACATCCTAATGTACAAGGTTACGAAAATTTATTCCAAGATATTGCTATCTGGGAAGCTCTTAGGTAAAGAAATCAGTTAATGGGTACAAGCTTTTGTGATAGTTAAGTTATTTTCTAAAACTTTAAAGAAAAAATAGTTGACAAGGAAAATTTATTCTGTGATACTTACAAAGGTAAACAAATAGTTTGCGGGTGTAGCTCAGCGGTAGAGCGCGACCTTGCCAAGGTCGATGTCGAGAGTTCGAATCTCTTCACCCGCTTATCTCTATAAGTTAGTACTTTCATCCTTCAAAACTAAGATGTTTATTAATTTTATCCCTTGAACTTAACACCAATCTTAAACCAGTTTTCAGGATAAAAAATTAAATTCATATTATCTACTGTTAACACTCGGTTTTTGCCAGAGTAGCTTAGGCAAGCTTTTTCAGTATTGAATCGTAATATGGAATCTGACTTAGCCCTTAAACAATTTCTAATGGATAGCATCGCTCTATTAACGTCAGTTAGACGAATTGTATTTAGAATTAAAAACTATAGGTTATTTTAGTACTCCTATATTAAGGTGTTTTCAGCTGATATTCAGCGACCACCAATCAAAAAAATCGCGATCGCGTAGTGCATAGCGCCAGGTTTTTTCCTAATTGCGATCAACTAAAAAATGCCTTTTAATGCTTGTTTGACAAAGCTTTGGGATAATATCAAGCAAAGTGATTGGTTGAAGATCAAAAATTTTCTGCGGAATGTTGGAGAGATAGGATTATTCGCGAAGTATTAAAGTAGCAAGGGGTCAACAACGCCAAAAAAATGTAGGGATATCAAACATGACATCCCTACAGAAAATTCAGATTATCTAATTTCGTATAATCCTAATTTAGATTCTAGAAAGTAAATGTAGTTCTAACTACACCGACTAAACCATTTTTCTCAAATTTATCACCATTAGGTTTGGAAATCCAAATTAAACCAGGAGTTACAGAAATATTATCATTGAGTTGATACTTATAGAAGCCTTCAACATGGACAGGAACATTATCAACTCCTCCTTCGTAGGGTTGAACACCTGCGATAACACCAAGTAAATTTCCTTCCTTACCAAAGTCAGGCATGGCAACTCCCAAACCATAAGACCAGATATCAGAGTCATCAGAACTAGCAACATCGTTAGCTCTTGTCCATAAGCCATAAGCATTGAGGGCTAGTCTAGAATCTAACAAGGTCCAAGAACCTTGGATACCAACGGAGTCAGTAGTAATTGTTCTTTCATCTAAAGGTCGAGCGGCATTGGGAGTACCAACACCCAAGTCAAAAATACCTTCCTCTGAATCCGCATTCTGGAAATATCCTCGAACATAGGTAGCTGCTAACTGAATATTGTCAGTAACATCAAAGGTTAATTGACCTAAAGCAGAATAATCACCGTTGAACAGACCACTTCCTTGAGAAGGATCAAAAGATTGATCTCCAAAATAGCCGGCACTGATAGTTAACTTTTCAAGAGGTTTGAAGTTAAAACCAACACCACCACCTTCAGATAGACCAATTTTGTAGATGGGACTAGATTCCCCGAAACTAGATAAAGAAGCAGTTGCACCAGTGAAAGAATCTAGATAAGGACTAACAGTGGGCACAAAATCTTGCCAAAGAGGGAATACTGCAGGCAAATAGACATCGATTTTCTCACCGATGGGGAAGTAGTAAGCTAACCAACCGATCTCGACATTGTTATCGTTAGGAGCAGTTTGATAAGTTGTAGCCGCGTTCTCAACACCGTTGAAAGGCTGTGCATTAGAAGCATCTAAACGAGTGTACAACGAGTCTTTACCAGTAAAACTAGAAACAAAGTTTAGACGAACCCGATCTTGAAATACCGCTTGGTTATCATTATCAGAGGTGAATTCTTGAGCTAGACCAAACACTACTTCCCCTTGTAGTTTGGTGGTTGTAGAGAACTGATGGTCTTCTAAGAATGCAGTACGACTCTCTAAGCTATCAACCCGTCCGCCTAGAGTAGCAAGTTCAGCCTCGAACTCTTGTAGCAATCTATTGATAGTTTCAATATCTTCTCTAAGAACAGCTTCTGAAGAAGCAATCAAGCGTTCAATTTGGTTCAAGCAAGCGTTTAAACCAGCAGCAAACTCGTAACGACTAAGGGCCCGACTTCCTCTATAGGTTTGATCGGGGTAACCAACAATACAACCGTAACGATCAACTAGACTACGTAATGCTTCGTAGGCCCAGTCTGCAGGAGAAACATCTTGAAGTTGATTAACGTTAGTAACTTGATTAATAGAATTAGATCTACCTTCGTTACCGTAGTTTTGAATTTGATTGATTAACTGACTATTATCTGTTTGAGCATATACTGAAGAGCCCATAGCGAATCCTGCGAGCACAGGGACACCTATCAGCATGTTACGTAATGACTTTGACATGATCCTCACACCTCAAAATATTGATATGTTTTAACAAACTATATACTTAAAGTAATATATAGCTTTTAACTTACACCAGAATTAATTATAAACTTCTTTTTAGCTTTTAGCCAACTGGCAAACATTCACTTATTACATTAGCAAATATCGTTTGAGATATGATGTACTTTGAGATACAAATTAACACTTATAAATTATTCAAGTGTTCAAAGAAATCTCATACTCAAATCAAGCCAGTGAGAACGAGTAACTGGTGCACTACTGGAAATGTAATCAACTCCTGTTTGGGCTACCGCATTGATTCTCTCTAAAGTAATATTTCCTGAAGCTTCAATTGTGATTTTTCTATCCACAGCGCGGATATTCTTCACTGCTTGAGTCATCATCTCTAGGGACATATTATCGAGCATTATGATGTCTGCTCCATGTTCAATGGCGTCTTGCACTTCATCTAAGCTGCTAGTTTCTACTTCAATAGTCAAAGGATAGGGCATACTACCTCTAATAATAGCGATCGCTTTTTCAATTCCGCCTATTGCCCTAATATGATTATCCTTGATCATGACTGCATCATCCAAACCCAAACGATGATTCACTGCCCCTCCGACACGAGTGGCATATTTTTCCAAAATTCTTAACCCTGGAGTTGTTTTCCTCGTATCTACCAATTTTGCTGGCAAATCATTTATTTTCTCGACATATTGTTTTGTTGCTGTGGCAATTCCACTCAATCGCATCGCTAAATTTAGCGCTGTTCTCTCCCCACTCAATAAAGCCTCTATGTTCCCTGCTATCTCAGCAATTTTAGTTCCTGAACTACAAAATTGACCTTCTGCAACAGTAGGAGTGAAAATTGTTTCTCGATCCAATAACTCAAATACTTGAGATGCCATAGTTAATCCAGCAACTATGCCATTTTCTTTAATAAACCATTCAGCTCTTCCTTGATGGTTACTGAGTAATAAACCTTGAGTTGTGACATCGCCTCTGCCTATATCTTCTAGCAACCATTGACGTAACAGAGATTCTAGAACTATTCGAGAGGGTATAGTTTGTTCCATAATTTTGTAAATTTTTCAATCTTCTTAGGTGATTTCTAGCAAAGAACATACCATTGACGCTTGCGTAGCTCCGGGATGGGGGCTAAAGAGTGATTGATGAATTTGTATCACTAGTTAATCCTGTTTTATTTGAGCCCCCTTCCCGCCCGAAGGGTCTCGACCCCGCGCCGCCGACAGCGGTCGGAACCCGCGGAATTTTCAATCCGTTTATCCAGAGCACCGATCTGTTTACCCAGCTCCGTGTTCTGGGGACAAGCCCAGCTTCGTGTTCTGGGCAAGCGGTCAGACCCCGCGCCGCCGAAAGGCGCAAGGGAATGCTGACCAAGAGAGCGGTGCGACCCTGCTGCTTTGTAAGCAGCTAAGGAAGCGGTCAGACCCCGCGTTATGCGGAGCGGTATCCTTTAGGGCGGCGTAAGACGTTTACCCAGCTCCGTGTTCTGGGCAAGGGAATGCTGACCAAGAGACGCGCACCAAGACAGGGAACGCCGACCGAGCAAGGGAACGCGCGAGTTGCGACGTAGGGACGCATCCGATGCGCCCTTACAGGTGAATGATAAATCCGATTGCAACCCGATAAAAACATTTCTGGAAATCACCTCAAGTAATGCTTAGTGATTTAAGAATTCAACCCGAACCTCATCCTGATTCTCTGAAGATTTGGTCTCTCTGAGATTAACTACGAAGTACTCTAGTTTGTTCGAGAATTTTTCCAGGTACTTAAGCGGTATAGTAGCCACAAGCTAACGATGACCCCGATTAACCCAGCTAAAATTACGTTCATCACGGCTAGCAGTCCCAGCATGTCCATGGGAACAATTTTAGCTGCAGGGTTGAGTACTGTTCCCCCTGGAGTGGGCTGCAAAATCGTTGTTGCACCTTGGGGAATTGACAGTACGACATACAGTAGTCCGCCCACTGATATCATACCAATTAAAACGGCAAGAAAGATAACCACTACGTTAGCAATTATGCCAATCCACACTTCTTTAGTGATTCTTCCCTTGGCAGGGCGTTGGTTGGCATCCTCTAGCTTGCTGGCTAATCGAGTGTAGCGAAAACACCAGTAAATGGTAAATAGAAGAGTTAGGATGTCAAGGAAGCTCAAAATATTTCCCGAATCAGGACTACCCAATAGCTGAGGAGTGGAGGAGAAAATCCATTGAAATATCATGAGGATTACTGGAATCAAGCCTAAGATGACCTGGCACCAAAAACCTATCCAACCCATACGGCGAAAGGCGAGGGCAATTCGGCGGGGACTTGGTGGCGCATTGGATAATCGTTTAAACATATTCAGCTCTGATGCTTCCAAAGAACTTAGGTACAACTTAAAAACAGCACCTGTTAATTACGTCTCTAATTACGTCTCTGGACTGAAATGCTCCTGTAGTTTAGCTTCCTGCTCATTGGATAAATTAGACTGAATCAGTTCAGCAGTTATCCCTCCGAGAGCTTCTGCTACTTTGTCAATAGTCGCTTCGCGAGTAAATAAAAACAGAGCCGATGTCCCTTCGGTCACTTTGCTCTTGACGTCGTTAATAAAGTCGTCATTGATGCCATAATCGCGCATAGAACCTCCAAAAGCCCCCATAGATGCTCCAACAGCTATGCCAAAAATGGGACAAAAAAAGATTAATCCGAAGAGTAATCCCCAAAATGCTCCATCTAACGCCCCCAAGCCTACTAAATTAACAGCTTGCTTAGTCCTGGGTTTCTTTTTACCCTCAGGCCAAGAAACGGTAGCGGCATCTTTAATGTCGATGATATGCTCCTTTTGTAGTGGGGCCAATTTAGCTAAAGTTTCCTGGGCACCTTCGGCCGTATTGAATTTCCAAACGGTAAGCGTTGTCATAATTCTAGGTTTATTTATAAGCTGTGTTAATTTTCTAATGAGTTACCATAATTAGCAATTAGGTAGTAAAAAAAATTAACTATTTGCTACATCCCACATAGAGTTGTTATCCTCTCCATTATCAGAAGTCCCAACTAAGATAAACTAAGATGCTGGGCTAGAAACAGAGCGATCACCTTTACTACACCTAAATTTGATTCGCTCTAAAAAAGCTCAAAATCACATCAGCGCAATCTGCTATTTTATTCATCATGAAAATGCTTCTTTCCTTATGCATTAATCCTTTACTTTTTAGGACTACCTGTTAGTGAACTGGTATAATTTTTTGTCGTCAGTATTAGAGAATCAAAAAATTGGCTCGTTTTACCGCAATTATCCTGGGAATTTTGATTACCCTAACCAGCAGTTTTAGTTTTCCTAATAATGCTTTGGCGGTTCCTGCTCCTAGCATGGCTGCATTACCCCTAATCAAAGATATTTTTGCCGGAACTCCTCCTGATAACTTAGGAATTCATGATGGTCATTTAACTAATTGTCCCTCTTCTCCCAATTGCGTAGTTAGCCAAAATGGTGATGAAACTCACGCGATCGCGCCCATACCTTATCAGGTCGATATGGCTACAGCTCGGGAAACCTTACTCAAAGTGCTTTCGGTTGTTCCCCGGACAACTATTATCGAACAGACTGATAATTACATCCGAGTGGCATCAGAAAGTCGCATTATGGGTTTTATTGATGATGCAGAGTTTTATTTTCCAGAGGCTCAGCATGTAATTGAGATTCGTTCTGCTTCTCGTTTGGGAGAGTCTGACTTAGGTGTTAACCGCAGACGTTTAGAACAAATTCGTTTTGCTTTAGCTGATCTCAATATTTAAGTTATTTCTGGGAAAGAACATACTATTTATTTAGGTGATTTAGGGGCGCATTGTCATGGATCTTGATCCCAGACTGATAAATCTAATTAACACTTAGGACAAATATTTTTAGATTTTACCTTAAGATGTTTAGTAGAAAGTATTTCGCAATTAGTAAAGATTGTTGCAAATGATGGTCAATTTTTACTATTATTGTCAATAAACAGAACTAACTGAGATTAGACTAGCATGGCTCATTATACGGCAGCTTCTCTAAAAGCTGAACTCAACTCTAGAGGGTGGCGAATGACACCTCAAAGAGAAAAAATTCTTCATGTATTTCAAAATTTACCCAAAGGGGATCATCTTAGCGCCGAAGAATTGCATGAGTTATTAGAGAAAAGAAAGGAAGGAATCAGTCTTTCTACTATCTATCGCAGTGTCAAATTAATGACACGCATGGGAATTTTAAGGGAATTAGAATTAGCAGAAGGTCATAAACATTATGAACTCAATCAACCCTATCCTCACCATCATCATCATATAGTTTGTATCCAATGTAATAAAACTATTGAATTTAAAGATGATTCTATTTTGAAACATAGCCTCAAGCAATGCCAAAAAGAAGGGTTTCAATTAATCGATTGTCAACTAACAGTGATGACAATTTGTCCAGAAGCATTGAGAATGGGATGGCCTTCGGCATTACCTAGTGATTGGTGTTGTACCCGGATGATCTCTGAGGGTAAAGCTTAAAATCGCTTCGCGATTAACTCTAAGCTGTTTTCTCTTGTAAGGTCATTCCCACCTTACACAATTTCTAGTGCCAAAACATTCATTTTGCCTAATTCCTGGGGGTGAATTCTGAGAAAATTCGGGATTTTTGGCAATTAGCGTTTTCTCTTGTAATAGGCTAAAGGAAAAGAACCAATAATTAAGTTGAATTTAGTCTAAGTCATGACTGATAGTTCTATTATTAGCAACCGCGATTACACTCTGATCATCGATAAAAGTGGCAGTATGTCCATTAACGATCAACCACAAGGGAAGACTCGTTGGGAAGCAGCTCAAGAATCGGCCCTAGCCTTAGCAAAAGAATGCGAACAAAACGACCCTGATGGGATTACAGTATATTTATTTTCTGGCCCCTTCCGTCGCTACGATAATGTGACTTCCGATAAGGTTTCTCAGATTTATCAAGAAAATGAACCTATGGGAGGGACTGATTTAGCTAGTGTTCTTTCAGACGCTTTAGATAATTACTTCCAACGCAAAGCCGAAGGCACAGCTAAACCTAATGGAGAAACTTTTCTGGTGATTACTGATGGTGAGCCAGATGATCCTAAAGCAGTAATGCGCGTGATTATTGAGGCTTCTCGGAAGATAGATCGGGATGAAGAAATGGGAATCTCTCTAATTCAAGTGGGACAAGATCGCAAAACAACCGCTTTCCTCAAGGCTTTAGATGATCGTCTCGAATCTGCTGGAGCTAAATTTGATATCGTTGATACAGTTACTATTGATGACATGCAAGACATGACCCTTCCAGAGGTTTTATTAAATGCTCTTATTGACTAAAATTACTCTTGAGTAAGCCTATCTATTGATTATTAAAGGGAGAGCAAAGGTTAAGGGTAAAAGCGGTGCACCAAACTATGCGGTGCTTGTACCCATCGCATTTGGGTATAAACGACCCTGCTGCCCTAACCCTAAAGGGTACCGCTGCCCCTGCGGGTAGAGCAGACCCTTCGGGTAGAGCTCCGCAAGCGCATAAGGATACACCTTCGGATAAGGTTTCCTCAGCAAGGGAACGCTCTGCTAGACGTCAGTTCGACAAAAATTAGGGAGAAAGGAAAGGCTGAGGTAAACTCAGAATAACCAATAATACCGAGTATCTCAGCTAATTCTATAATGGCATCAAGATTAGATATCACACAAATATTCTGCGATGTAGATGATTTTTATCTCCTTTAGCGTAGCGGAAAGGTGGGAGTGTCAATTCTCCCCTTTAATGTCTGCTAAAACTGCTTCAGAAAACGCAGATCGCTATTATATAAACGACGAATATCATCAATTTGGTGTAATACCATGGCAAATCTTTCGACTCCAAAACCCGCAGCAAAACCTGTATAAACTTCAGGATCATAGCCGACAGCTTTGAGTACATTAGGATCTACCATGCCACAGCCTAAAACCTCTAACCATTTACCTTTCCATTGCACATCTACTTCAGCAGAAGGTTCGGTAAAAGGAAAATAACTAGTCCGAAATTGTACAGCCAGATCTTCCCCAAACATCTGACGCAAAAATTCTTTAATTGTACCTTTGAGATCAGTAAACTTTAAACCTTTATCTATCGCTAATAACTCCACTTGATGGAACACTGCTGAGTGGGTAGCATCTACAGTATCTCTGCGATATACTCTGCCAGGAGAAATGATGCGAATCGGTGGTTCATGATTTTCCATATAGCGAATTTGCACCGAAGAAGTGTGGGTACGTAATAAATTACCCCCAGGAAGATAGAAAGTATCTTGCATATCCCTGGCTGGATGATCTTGAGGTGTATTTAAAGCTTCAAAATTATAGTAGTCTGTCTCTATTTGTGGACCAGTAGCGACAGTGTAACCTAAGCCGACAAAGATATCTAAAACTCGATCTACCACCCCATTTAGAGGATGTATCTTCCCTAAAGGACGACTCACACCAGGCATGGTCACATCTAAAGTCTCAGAGGCAATTTTGGCTTGAATTGCAGCTTGTTGTAGGGTTTCTTTCTGAGTTTCTAAACTATTTTGAATTGCTTGTTTAACTTTGTTCCCTAGAGAACCAACTACAGGACGTTCTTCTGGGCTTAATTTACCCATTCCTCGCAAAATCTGAGAAAGTTGACCTTTTTTGCCGAGATATTTAACTCGGAGTTGTTCTAACTCGTCTAAGCTAGAAGAATCGGCGATCGCGTCTACTGCTGAGGTTTGTAATTGGGTTAATTGGCTCTGGATGGGGGATGTACTCATGCTCACGGGTAAATGAAAATGTCCAAGGAATTATCTATCGTAGCTGATTTGGTGAGCCTCAGTCTATGTAATCTCAGAACTCAGAAGCTTTATTACCTGAATTAAGAAAGTTCTTACATAACTCAATTGCTTACTTAACTTCTAGTACAGGATAAATTTCTTCTATGGAGGCATTTTCATAATCAAATGGTCTTGAAGTTAGCCAAAAAATAGCTTGGGGATAGTCACGAATCTGTTTCTCTAGTCAACTACAAACTGCTTGAAGTTTATTAACTAATTTAATAATTTCTGGTAAATGTCAATAACATAGCAGGAACGAGAAAGAAAGTAGCAATAATATATACAATAGCTAAATATTCTCGCTCGCTCGCTACTGCTGCTAATTTTTTGGCACTCCAAATGGGGGTATTTCTTAAGAAAGGAATGCTATAAATGACAATTGTTCCGATCACGTTATAAAGTAAATGCACCATCGCAATTTCTAAGGCTGCAACTTGATTAGTTACCACAGCAGTTGCTGCCAATAAAGCAGTGATACAAGTTCCAATATTGGCCCCTAAAGTAAAAGGATAAATTTCTTCTAAGGTCAGCAATCCATTTCCAGCTAAGGGAACAATTAAGCTGGTAGTTGTCGAAGATGATTGGACTAACATTGTGACTAAGGTACCTGAAAAAATGCTAGTAATGGCTCCTTTACCGATCGCGGTATGGAGGATATTTTTTGCTTTGTTTACCATTAAAATTTTCAGTAGTTTACCTAGATGAAAAATCGAGAAAAATATTAAAGATATTCCTAAGAAAATAATAGTAATGCCATCGAAAGGACTAGGTAAAATCTGAGATGATTTTTGGATCAATATTGTTAATGGTTGAGTTGTAGCTTGAATTATATTAAAATTTTCAACATTAATCGATTCTATCTCAACAAGAAATTTAGCTAAAAACAAGCCAACTTTTTCTAAAAAGCGAGTGGCAAGTTCTAAAGGAAGAAAAATTATGACACTAATTAGATTAAAAAAATCATGAATGGTAGCAGCAGCAAAAGCCCGTTGAAATTCCTGACGGTTTTTAACATGACCCAAACTTACTAGAGTATTAGTAATAGTTGTGCCAATGTTGGCTCCCATAATCATTGGTACCGCGATCGCGACAGGTAATCCTCCCGCAACTAATCCGACAATAATTGAGGTTATAGTACTAGAAGATTGAATCAAGGCAGTGCATAAAGTACCAACTAATAAACCAGCAAAAGGATTTTTAGCAAATTCAAATAATTGTTGAGCCTGTTCCCCTGCTATGGTTTTAAATCCCGTTCCAATTAAACCAGCAGCAAAAATCAAGGTATATATTAAAGCAATTATACTAAGCCAACTTAAAATATTCCTAATTCTTTCCTTTAGCTTAAACATCTCTGAAGGATGTTCTATTTTTTCTACCATAAATTAATGTCAATGTAATAAGTAAATAACTAACTTAAAAAACAAATTACCTAGAGTTGGTAAGCTTTTAAGTGTTAGATAACAAAATGTGTAAATAATTTTCTGCCTAATGGGCTATTATTCAATCAACAATTTTTTCTAAATTTTTGCGAATTTCTAATCTCTAATCTATTAATAAAATATTAAAATATTAATTCGTTTAATCTCTACAGGCTCAGTTTGGTTTAGAATTTATTTCTACAAGCTTAAAACTTAAGATATACATGACTCTTGCTAAATCAAAATTAGATATAGAATCTCTACAATTACCATCTTTACCTCATAAACGCCCTTTATTGGCGATCGGTCATGGAACAAGAAATGTTCAAGGTCGTCAAACTTTTATCGACTTTGTAGAACAATATCATCAATTAGACCCTTCTCGTCCTGTAATTCCCTGCTTTTTGGAGTTAACTGAGCCCAATATTCAAAAAGGAGTAGATTTATGTGTTGAACAGGGATATACAGAAATTTCCGCTTTACCTATTTTACTTTTTGCCGCTAGACATAATAAATTTGATGTTACTAATGAGCTAGACCGAGCAAGAAAGCGACATCCCCAGGTAACTTTTCATTATGGCCGTCATTTTGGAATTACGCCCAAAATTATCGAATTATGGCGCGATCGCCTGTTACAATTAGATTTACGAGAAAACAATCCCCGAAATATTTCCCGCCAAGACACCGTATTGTTATTTGTTGGTCGAGGTTCGAGCGATCCTGATGCCAATGGTGATGTTGCTAAACTTGCCAGAATTATCTGGGAAGGAAGCGGTTATCAAACTGTAGAAACTTGCTTTATTGGTATTACCCACCCTCGTTTAGAAGAAGGTTTTCGTCGAGCGTATCTCTATAATCCCCAACGGATTATCGTCTTACCCTATTTCCTCTTCACCGGGGTATTGATGAATAAAATTTTTGATATTACCGCTCAACAAGAAGAATTACATCCTGATATTGCTTTTAATTGTTTACCAGAAATGGGAATTCAACCCCAACTTTTAGAAGTAATTCGCCAACGGGAAATTGAAACTCAGTTAGGTCAGGTTGCGATGAATTGTGAGATGTGTAAATTCCGCCTCACTGCAAATAATGGGGAACATAGCCATCATCACCACGATCACAATCATCACCATCATCATGATAATTTAGATCCCTATGGGAAACTAGAAGAGTATCATCAGAGAATTTGGCAAACACCTTAACTAAGTAATAAGTAATAAATCATGAGTACGATTAAAGTAGGCGATCGCGTTAAGCTAACAGCCTTACCACCTTATTTAAAAACAGCTGAGCCGATGCCGATGCTGCGTTCTCCAGATCTATTAGAAATAGGAGCCGAAGGAGTTATCCTAGATCGTCGTCCTGGCGGTTATTATGGTGTTCACTTTCCTAATGGCTCTTTTTTACTCGACGGCAAATATCTCGAAATAGTAACAAACTAGGCTATTTTCAAGAGAGCTATGCTTCGAAAGGACAAAAAACTATTCCCCCAACAGTTTTTGGAGCAATTGGGTATTGAACCTAAAACCCAATCCCTAAAACCTTTTCAAAGTTAATGACCAAAAAAACCATCAAATCCACGACGGAAATACAAGCTTCGAGAACCTAAGTACAAACCAAAGGGATTTTCTCCTTGAGGGAAAACACTAACGCCAAAAACATAAATGCCGTCAAAATCTGGATTTCTTATCGGTTTTAACCCTACAGTAAAGGTGGTTCCTGGAGGAAGTGAATTAGCAAATACTACGGAAATAACTTCAGTTTTCTCGTCTTGACTCACTGTTTCTAAAGCTAACCTATCTCCCCTTCGACGATGAGTACCAATAAAAGCCACTGTTCTCTCTAGTTTATATCTAATCCTATCTTGTCCTTTACGCAACTCAATTTCAACCTTTTGTAAGGGTGCTCCCGCATCGTCCGGGATTGTAATGTCAAAATAGTAAATTGCGCTTCTAAATCTAACTTCATTGAAAGTAGTGGAGATATCTAATAATCGAGGTGCTTTACGAAATGCAACTTGGGGAATAAATTCGTTTTGCTTTGTTTGGGCAACAGTTGATTCCGCAACAGTTAAGTTGGGTGTTAATGAGTTACCAACAATTACCGCAGCTAAGATCACTATCGATGAAGATATAGGAGAAATTGCTTGAGGTTTGATCTTGAAAAGTTTTAGCATGAGTCTGGATATTTTTCTTTAATTGTAGATTTAAGCTCGGGGAAATTACTGAGATTTATTAAGATTGCGACAATAGGAGTTTTTTAGAACTTAAACCGTGTTAGTGAATTGAAAACTGGAGTGTTTAGAGATCAAGAGTCAGGAGCCAGAAGAGGTGCGACCGAACCGCCGTCTTACGGCGGCAGACCCTTCGGGTAGAGCAGACCCTGCGGGTAGAGCTCCGCAAGCGAACCTAAGAAGTTAGTATTTTCAGGTTCAAATATTTTTTAATGTTTTTGGTGATAAGTAATAATATATGATTTCTATAGTACATGTGTGGCATTACATTTCAGATTTGTTATATTAAAGCTTTTGACTTAAAGTTTAAATAGAATGCTTAATAACCGAAATACTAATAATCAAACTAACTTCTCTAAATTATCCTTGACTCGTTGCCTTCAATCCCTAGCATTGGGAGCAATAACAGTGGCCTCAATAGCAATCCCTGTTAAGGCACAAAAAACACTTTACTTTGTATTTCCCCCATTAAAAGAATCCCTCAAAGTCGAATCTCTCGAAACCTTTGCCCAAGATGGGACTGTTAATCAAGATCTAGGTTTTTATCTGAAACTTGCTAAAGCCGACGAAGAAGCAAGACTCAAATTTCGCCAAGTTCTAAATCTAACCTCGCCAGTTGAACCACGTTTGGTAGCTCGCTTTTTCAACAGCGAACTCGGAGCAGCGATTCTCGATCTCGCGGGAAACTTTATCCAAATTGAGGGAGGACGCAATGGCAAATTGGCTCTGAGAGGAGCCTTGGTGACAGCCGCTTTTGACGAAGAAGGTTTGAGCTTGATCAACTTTTTTCGCCAATTACCGACTAATATTCAGTTCGATTTGCCAAAAATGCTTGAGCTTGCCAAGTTAAGCGAAATTGCAGTTAAGGCAACTAAAGTTTTTAGTGAAGAAGTAATTCCCAACTTATCAGCAGCTGAAGCAGAGGCAGCTGAACCAGTTGATTTTACTAATTTACCGGACTTGCGCCAGAGGGGAAACTATGGCGTTGAGAAAAAACGTTGGTTGCTCACTGACAGAGAGCGCAATTTTCGCAAATTTTACGTCAATATCTATAAACCTCAGCAGTGGCGGGAAGGAAAAACCCCAGTAGTAATTATTTCTCATGGCTTAAGCTCTAAACCAGAAGAGTTTGAGGACATTGCACAACATTTAGCTTCTCATGGCTATGTAGTGGCACTGCCCCAACATATTGGCAGCGATGCTCAACAAATCCAATCATTTTTAAGGGGAGCGTCAAGGCAAGTTTTTCTTGTCGATGAATTTATCAACCGCCCTCTCGATATTAGTTATGTCATCGATAAACTGGAACTGCGCAATCTTGAACAATTTGATGGCAAGCTTGCTACAGATAAAGTTGGCGTTTTTGGTCATTCCTTTGGTGGTTACACCGCACTAGCAGTTGCCGGAGCAACTATTGATTTTGAAAATCTCGAAAAAGAATGCAGCACTCTCATAACTAGGATTAATACAGCCTTGCGCCTACAATGCCGAGCGTTAAAATTAGAGCGTAAAGACTATAATTTCCGAGATGAACGTGTGGTTGCAGCTTTGGGTCACAATCCAGTTAATCGAAGTATTTTTGGTCCCCAGGGGATGGGTCAGATTCAAATTCCCGTCTTGATGGGAGCAGGCAGCTACGATCCTGCTACTCCTTTTGTGTTTGAACAACTAAGTTCTTTTATTTGGCTGAATAGTCCTAATAAATATCTAGTGATGCAGGAAGGACAAGCTCATGTTGATGTTTCCGCAATGGACGGGGGAATAAGTGAGGTGATTGAATCGGTTGAAGAGTTAACTGTACCGGAAACCCAGTTATTGGCTGATTATAGTAATGCTACGATACTGGCCTTTTCTGAAGTTTATGTTGCCAATAATGAGGATTTTCTTCCTTTCATGCAATCTTCCTACTTGCAATATCTCAGTGAAGGTCAGGAATTTAAAACCTATCTCATTAGTAGAGATTCCTCAGATAAATTAGTTGAAGCGATAGATCAGTTTGATCGCGAGGAAGGCATTGATCCTAAGGTAAGGTAGGCGATAAACATAACCCATGAATATTGAGTAATTAAATTTATGTAGCTGTATAAATATGTCCTCTTTTTTACTTGACGCAATCCCCATCTGGGCAATATTCATAGCCCTTTTTTTAATTTTATTTGGCTCGGTGTTGGTGGGCTTCAGATTAGGGCAACGGCGAAGAAGGCGCCCAGACGAATTGGCAGACAAACAGTTAGATTTGAGTGGTGTTGCTTTAGCAGCCATGTTAACGCTGATCGGATTCCTGCTCGCCTTCACTTTCTCGTTGGCCGGATCACACTTCGATACCCGCAGGCAGTTGGTGATCGACGACGTGAACGCCATTGGTGGCACCTTTGCTGGCACTGAGCTCTTACAAGAGCCACATCGCTCAAACATTAAAGGTTTATTGATTGACTACGCCGATATGCGGGCTACCTTCTATAGGTACGAACCTACAAAGGCAAAATTTGATGAATTCATACAACGCTCTGAACTACTGCACGAGCAAATGTTGGGTGAGGGGAGCGCGGCTGCGAACCTGGAGCCCACACCCGTCGTTGCGACATTTATCAATTCACTAAATACCTTGATTGATATTCACACTTATCGAACTAACCTGCGTTGGAACCGAATACCTCCCACGATATTTGCGGCACTGACTTTCTTGTCTACAATGGCCATGATCCTGATTGGATATATACGAGGTTTGATCGGCAAAATTGCCCTGTTCCCTACATTACTCTTGGTAATTACCTACGTCACGGTCTTTACGTTAATAATAGACCTCGATAGACCCGCTAACGGAATCTTTTACGTTAACCAGCAGCCCATGATTGAATTACTTGAAGATCTCCAGGCAAAATAACTCAGCATCACCAGGAGAACATTAATTGGCTTGGATCTCAGCCGGTTTTTGACAGCGATAGGTCGATATGTAGCAGGGTGGGAAGTTGACTAGTACCGCTGCGCGGAAGTCACCCACCCCCTAACCCAACCCACCCCTAACCCCTCCTTGGAGGGGAACCAAACCAGGAGGGGAAGTCAAAAGTCAAAAGCGCCGAGACCCCGCGTCGGCGTAAGACGCAAGCGGTCAGACCCCGCGCCGCCGACAGGCGTTTACCCAGCTCCGTGTTCTGGGCAAGGGAATGCTGACCAAGAGAGGGAACGCTCGGCAAGACAATCAAAAGTTTTTTAGAGTAAGGCTTTCAAGCTTTTCTAATGGTTGTTGTATTTACGCCCATGTCCACTAGATGGATTAAAGAAGAAGTTATCACACGTGTTCTCTATAAAATTCAAAGATTTTTTTAAAGTTCTTGGTAATGCGGAATAATATATGATTTTTGTAGTAATTAAGTCTTATTTAAGTTTCAGAGTTATTACAAATCAGATTGCTTTACACAAAAATTTATTTAGGTCTAAATTAAAATGGACAATTATCAACATACTAAAAATCACACGAACTCCACTAAATTATCCTTGTCTCGATGGCTTCAATCTATAGCCTTAGGAGCAATAACAGTTGCCTCAATAGCAATCCCTGTCAAGGCACAAAAAACTCTTTTCTTTGTCTTTCCGCCATTAAGAGAATCCCTAAGAGTCGAGTCCCTAGAAACTTTTGCTCAAGATGGGACTGTCAATCAAAATCTGGGCTTTTATTTTAGACTAGCTAGAACCGACGAAGAAGCACAGAACAAATTTCGTGAAGCACTTAATAAAGAATTGCCAGTTGAACCACGTTTGGTAGCACGCTTTTTCAACAGCGAACTCGGAGCAGCGATTCTCGATCTGGCAGGAAAATTCATCCAAATTCAGGGAGGAAGCAATGGCAAATTTGCTCTAAGAGGAGCTTTGATTACAGCTGCTTTCGACGAAGAAGGTTTGAGCTTGATCAACTTTTTCCGCCAATTACCGACTAATATTCAGTTCGATTTGCCAAAGATGCTTGAACTCGCCAGGTTGACCGAAATAGCAGTCAAGGCCACTCAAGTTTTTAGTGAAGAAGTAATTCCCAATTTATCAGCAGCTGAAGCCGAGTCAGCAGAACCTGTTGATTTCGCTAGTCTACCCGACTTGCGCCAGAGGGGAGACTATGGTGTCGAAAAAAAACGTTGGGTGCTCACTGACAGAGAACGCAATTTTCGGAAATTTTATGTTGATATCTACAAACCTCAACAGTGGCGAGAAGGGAAAACTCCGGTAGTAATTATTTCCCATGGACTAAGCTCTAAACCAGAACATTTTGAAGAACGTGCGCAACATTTAGCTTCCTATGGCTATGTGGTGGCACTGCCCCAACATATTGGCAGCGACGCGCAACATATGCAATCATTTTTAAAGGGAACGTCACGACAAGTTTTTCTCAGCGATGAATTTATCAACCGCCCCCTCGATATCAGTTATGTAATCGATAAACTGGAACTGCGCAATCTCGAACAATTTGATGGCAAGCTTGCCACAGATAAAGTTGCTGTTTTTGGTCATTCCTTTGGTGGTTATGGTGCACTGGCAGTTGCCGGAGCAACTATTGATTTTGACAATCTCGAAAAAGAATGCTCCACTCTCATAACTAGGATTAATACTTCATTGCGCTTACAATGCCGGGCGTTAAATTTAGAACGTAAGGACTATAATTTCCGAGATGAACGTGTTGTTGCAGCTATCGGTCATAATCCAGTTAATCGAAGTATTTTTGGCCCTAAGGGAATGGGTCAGATTCAAATTCCTGTCCTGATGGGAGCAGGCAGCTACGATCCTGCTACTCCTTTTGTGTTTGAACAACTAGGTTCTTTTACCTGGCTGAATAGTCCTAATAAATATCTAGTGTTGCAGGAAGGACAGGCTCATGTTGATATTTCGGCAATGGACGGAGGAATCAGCGAGGTGATTGAATCGATTGAAGAGTTAACTGTACCGGAAACTCAGTTATTAGACTATTATACTAATGCTACGATGCTTGCCTTTTCTAAGGTTTATTTAGACCAGAATGAAGATTATCTTCCCTTTTTGCAGTCTTCTTACTTGCAATATCTTAGTGAAGGCCAGGAATTTAAAACCTATCTGATTAGTGAAGCTTCCTCAGAGAAGTTAGTTGAAGCAATAGAACAGTTTAATCGCGAAGCAGGTATATTTAATCAGATTCCCCAAAACCAATGAAGTAATTAGCTAGAAATGAATAATCAAATTAAACTTTTATAGCAATAACTTTTATCCAATAAAAAACTGGAAATTTTTAACCATTGTTCATCAGTTAAATCGGTATCGTAACTTGGGCGCATCATAGAAGAGTATTTTTACTTATTCTCAGTTTCTTGACTCATTCTATGATTTTTCAAACACGCTCTCTAAAAAAATAACCCCGGGACGCTTACCGAGGTTAATTCAGGAGAAATCAATTTAAAGAGAAAAATCAGAGACCAAATCAATTAGCTAACAATAGCAGAAACAGAAAGGAAAATTGTAACTAATAATGCAGCGAATGTTCCTAATTGTAGGTATCTGCATTGTCGGGAAAATCAGACTACTTTAGATGTTAAATCTTTGGTTCAGCACTACAGCAGTTCGGAATTCCCTGGTTTAGCTATGTGGTTTGCATAGAGTATTACTTTTGGTTTTGGTCTTTATGTAAATTAATGTAACAAATATATTTATTTTTGTAAAGTATATCTTGACGAGCGAAAAAAGTTGGTCGTAGCAGTAAGCATATAGGCTAGTACCTCAAGTTTTGCTTAAAAGGGAACAGAAAAATGTCCTAACTAGAAAACCTAGTGCTATGGTTGAGCAATCATAAAACAGTTCTTATGTACTACTAGGCGATCGCAGCGTTATTCCCAATAATCAATTTCGCCTTAAAGTCCAATATTATAAACTTAGAGTTAAAAAATTACCCTGTTTTGTAAAGATGACACTCTTGCCAGGAAATCCTCATCCTTTAGGCGCTAACTGGGACGGTGAGGGGACAAACTTCGCTTTGTTTTCAGAACATGCAACGGGGGTAGAACTTTGTCTGTTTGATGATCACGACAGTGAAACTCGTTTACCGTTAGTTGCCGTGGAAAACTATGTTTGGCATGGTTATGTCCCAGGGATTAAGCCAGGACAGAAATACGGTTTTCGGGTTTACGGCCCCCATGAACCTGAACAAGGACATCGTTTTAACCCGGCTAAACTCCTCATCGATCCCTATGCAAAAGCGATCGCTGGTGATGTGAGTCACGGAGCGGAAATCTTTGGTTATCCTTGGGATGATGAGAAAAAAGACCTGGCACTATCCTATCTTGATAATGCCCATCTAATTCCCAAGTCAATCGTCATTGATGATTCTTTTGATTGGGAAGGCGATCGCTTATTACAACTGCCTTGGCCAGAAACTGTTATTTACGAAACTCATGTTAAGGGTTTTAGTAAACTGAATCCCAAGATTCCTGAAGAGTTACGGGGAACCTATGGGGGACTGGCTCATCCTGCTGCGATCGCCTATTTCCAAGCCCTCGGCGTTACTGCAGTAGAACTATTACCAACCTATCACTTCTTTATTTATCCCGGATTACTCGCCGAAAAAGGACTGACCAATTACTGGGGTTACGATCCTATTGGCTATTTTGCTCCCTATTCTGGTTACAGTGCCAGTGGCATTCTTGGCCAGCAGGTGAATGAGTTCAAGCAGATGGTTAAAAGCTTGCACGCTGCCGGCATCGAAGTAATTTTAGATGTGGTTTACAATCACACAGGAGAAGGCAATCATTTAGGTTCAACGCTCTCGTTGCGCGGGATCGACAATGCAGTTTACTACCGCTTGGCAGAGGGCAATCCTCGCTATTATATCGAAGGTTTTACCGGCTGCGGTAATTGCCTCAATCCTTTTCATCCCCAAGTTCTTAAGTTAATCATGGACAGTTTGCGCTATTGGGTGCAGGAAATGCATGTCGATGGTTTTCGCTTTGATATCGCTCCCGTGTTAGCGCGGGGAGAGTTGATCGAAATGGATATTTGGCGGGGTAACAGAAAGCAAAAAATCAAGGTTTTGGACCATGAATTCGATAAATTTGCGGCTTTTTTCACGATTATTCACCAAGACCCTGTGCTCTCTCAGGTGAAGCTGATTGCCGAAGCTTGGGATGCTGATAAAGGAGGCTATCAAGTAGGAAACTTTCCCGTTTTATGGTCGGAGTGGAATGGTCAATATCGAGACGTAATGCGGGATTTCTGGCGGGGTGAAGAGATTAATTTAAGAGAGTTTCGCGATCGCTTGATTGGCAGTCCCGACTTATATCAAAGTGATGGTCGATTACCTTCTGCTAGTGTCAACTTTATCACCTGCCATGACGGTTTCACCCTCAACGATCTCGTCAGCTATAACGAAAAACACAATCATCACAATGGAGAAGATAGTGGGACAAATGATAACCATTCTTGGAATTGTGGGGTGGAAGGAGAGACCGATGATCCCACGATATTAAAGTTGCGAGAGCGACAAAAACGTAACTTCCTTACAACCTTGATGCTATCCCAGGGAGTTCCCATGCTGTTAGGCGGCGATGAATGGGGGCGATCGCAGCAAGGTAATAATAACCCTTATTGTCAGGATAATGAGATTTCTTGGTTTAATTGGGATTTAACAGCGAAAGATCAGGCATTGTTAGAGTTTACTTGCCAGATTGTGGAGTTTCGTCGTCAGCATGGGGTGTTTCGCCAGGGCAACTGGTTAGAGGGGAGCTGGTTTAATCCCCATGGGAGTAGGGTAACTGAGAAAGATTGGGATCATTCAGCTAGTGCTTTTAGTTGGTTCTTGAAGGGTCAGGAAATTACTGGTGAGGCGAAAGATCATGACTTTTTCCTCTGTTTTAATGCTCAAGCAGAAATGGTGGAGTTTACCCTTCCTGAGCAACTACAGAAGCGCCAATGGCAGGTTGCGATCGACACTAATGAAACATCTTTGGTTGAAGAAAAACGCCTGTATCAAGGGAGGCAAATTATAGAAGTCCCAACGCGATCGCTCATCGTACTGAAATGCCTTGAAAAAGCTACTGGGTAAACTTTCTTTCTATCAGGCAAGATCGAGCAAAAATTATTACCTGTTTACCGCGATCGGGATTTCCGCGCCGAAAAATAAAAATCTCATGAATTTTTTTTCAGGGAATTCTATTCGTTGCTACCGTGTTACTATGCTTTTGCTTCTAGGTAGCTGATTGATGCACTCCCACCAATAAATTGAGTGGGATTCGGCAATACTGGCGATAGATGCGGGGAAACCCACCGTCTAATTCTATCTCTCACCCCAGATAGATTGACGGCACTTAAAAGACGAGCGACCCTGGTGATTTTCAATCACCTAAGGAACGCGCGAGTTGTGCTCGCGTCGCGATTCATGAGGGGCTGTCTTCGGAGGTTTCCTCCGAAGTTTAAACGCCCCGTCCAACCCATAAATGAGGTTGGCTTTCTCGCTCCCGTTTGCCCTGTAA
>JASJDR010000227.1 GCA_030065615.1 Xenococcus sp. MO_188.B8
AAGTGTCAACTCTATGGCAGCAAGTTAATTATTGCCGATAGGTTTTTTCCGTCAAGTAAAACTTGTTCTAATTGTGGCTGGTATAACCCAGATTTAAAGCTATCGGATAGATGGTTTTGTTGTGTTAGCTGTGGGTCATTTATCGAACGAGACTGGAACGCCAGTATCAATTTAAGTAGGTGGAGTCACCGCCAAACTCAAGCTTGTGGATAGGAAGTAGCCGACTACCCTAGTTGAAGCAAGAATTTTTCTTTTTGCCTAGCTTATTAGTTAGCAAATGTTAGTAAAAAATGAACGGAGAGCTTAAACAGGATATCAGCGATGTCAAAGGAGATATTAAAGGGTTGTCAGAAAAAATGACAGGAATTGATAAAAGAGTATCCAACGTAGAAACATCAATATAGAAGATTCCTGAACTAGAACACTGATTCAGTAATCATAGGTTGCTGGGTTATGTGAGACAAGGAAGACAAGAAGGACAAGGCAGACAAGGAAGAAATGGGCAAAGAATCTATTAAAAGTCATGAAGATGCCCGTCGTTTATCAAATGGCTTTTGAAGCAGCGATGAAAATTTTTAAATTATCAAAGACCTGGACAGTAGAAGAACGCTATTCTTTGACTGATCAAATACGAAGATCTTCCCGTTCAGTTTGCGCCAATTTAGCTGAAGCTTGGCGGAAAAGGAGATATGAAGCTGCTTTTATTGCTAAACAAGGGCGATTGTGAAGCAGAGGCGTGCCTCAACGCAAGTATGGCTGAAATTTGCGGTTAAATGCCAATATTTAGATGTAGAACAAGGAAGGGAACTCTATGGAATCTACAATCAAGTCTTAAGTGGAAAGCGTGAACATGATTAATAATCCAAATCGCTGGGTTATAGGTAAGTAGAGAGATTCTCCCTTGTCCCCTTGTCTCTGTCGTCCATGATTTTTCGGATTACTGAATCGGTGTTCTAGCAGAAAAGGTAGGAGAATTTAAGTGGTGGAAGCAAACACTAATAATTTTGAGCAGTGGTTCTATCGGCGCATTAATCGGTAAATTTTTGGGCAAATAGTACTTAAAACTGATAGAAGTTTTAAAGCTGGCGAATAGAATTCGCGCCTAAATAAGGTGATTTCTGGCAAAGAACATACCATTGGCGTAGGGGCGCATCGCGATGCGCCCCTACAGAGACAAATGAACCTGACCAACACCTGGTACAAATATTTCGGGAAATCACCTAAGCAAAGTCTGCGTAGGCAGACTTGATATTAGGACTTACGCAAAATGAAGATTTTTACACAATATATATAGTAAGGTGGGCAATGCCCACCCTACCTATGGTGTTTGTGCGTAAGTCCTGACAAAGTTACCACCACCCATGATTGAATTATATTTTCCTCGTTTAAAAAATCATAACGACCGACGCGAACGCGTACGCGAAGCGACTACCGCAGGTCAGCGACTACCGAAGGTCACTCCGAACTCACGTTTATTGAGGCGCGAATTGTATTCGCCAGCCTTAAATTTCAGAAGTTTTGTTAGTCAACCAGATCACCCCTAAAAAGGACGGTGCTTTACGCCACAACTGGTAAGATTAAGATAAAAAAATCCCCACATAAGAGGCATTCAAGATTCAAACTTAATCAAAGTATAGCAATGACAACATCTTCAAGTACAGATATTCAACAGTTAAAAGAATTTATAGGCGATCGCTTTAATGAGTTAAAGCTAGAGGTGAAAGAAGAAATTAACACCCTTGGCTTAAAAGTAGAAAGCGTCAAAGAGGATATCGGAGATGTCAAAGGAGACATCAAAGGGTTATCAGAGAAAGTAGCAGGAATTGATAAAAGGTTATCCAATGTAGAAACATCAATACAAAAGATTCCTGAACTAGCAGAAAAGACGGGAGAGTTGAAGAACTGGAAACAAGTGGGATTAGTTTTGATTACTGCCGCAGTTAGTTCGATCTTTAGTGGCACGATTGGCGGGGTAATTGGTTGGTTACTGCGCGCTGGAAGAGCTTGAATCTTGGTGCTTCGCGCCAAAGAAGTAATGATAATGACTGTTGCAAAGTATATCTGATAAAAGTTTCTCCGCACCAAAGCGTACTGGATCGGTGCAAGGAAGTCCTGTAAGATCGGATACTTGTGAGATGGCTTGCTGGGCTTGTTCTGTATCAAGATGGAAGGTATTAAGAGCGATCGCTTGTACTTTAACTTCCCCAAAAGTACCCCCTGCACTGGCGACTGTTTCATAGAGTTGCACCACTTCAGGTAGGGGAGGAATTAAGACATCGGGTAAATCATGAATGTGTGTTTGTCCTGCACGATGGACTAAGATTAAGTCTGTGGGTTGGCTACCACGAATTAGAGGTAAGGTAGCAGTAGAGCCAGGATGCAACAGAGAACCTTGCCCTTCTACAATCAGTAAGTCGCAGTTTTGACCCAACTCTAAAGTCATTTTTTCCACTGCTCCCGCAGCAAAGTCAACTCTCACTGCATCTAAAGGAATGCCTTGTCCTGATATGGCAATTCCCCCCTGTCCTGTTGCCAAAAATTGACTCTTTATTCCCTGTTTTAAAGCAGTATGATGTAATTCGAGACTAGTGGACATTTTCCCTACGGCCATATCTGTCCCCACTGTTAAGATTCTCTGACAAGCCAGCGATCGCGCTTTGCCTGTACCAATACCTAACCCTTCAGGCTCTTGGCGGATATCCCAAATCCATTGTTCAGGTTGTAATTGAGGAAATTTCGGTGCAATAGGAGTATGTAAGCCATTAACTAAAGACAACCCAGACGCGATCGCATTTTCGATATCATTCCACCACGCAGCAGGTAATGCACCCCCCGAAGGAGCGATTCCAATTAACAAAACTTGAGGATCGTACGGCAAAGCTTCTGCTACATTAGCAACTATAGGGATATTATGGGGAATTCCTGTAACTTCTGATAAAGATTGTCCCTTAGCTTGATAGTCAATTACTGCAACGATAGAAGTTTCGCTGTAACGTAAGAATGCTAATCCTGTTTTGCCATTAGTGCCATAGATACCTTCGTGAAGCAGGATCGCAACACGGTTTTTCGGGGTTAGGAATGGGCTGTTACGCATTTAAGTAGGCGGGTGTAATTAAATAGAAAATAATGTCTAACTTACTACCAAGCTGATTCACTTTATGTTCTAAGCGGTCAAATTTTTTATCGTGACGTTCCAAATGTTGTTCTATTTGCTCAAAAGCTTCTGATATTCTGCCGTCTGGTTGCATATCTACTTCCAAAGTTTTTAATCTCTCTCTCAGGTCGTTAATTTGTCTTGAGTGTTGATTAATCTTCTTATTTTGCTCTTTTTCTTGTTCGTTCACTTTGTTGTACTTCCATCGTAATTCACAGAAGGGTACTGCGTCCTTGTCCGTTAGGACAGGGCTTAGGGGAATTCTGCGCCTCCAATTATGGGTTGACAAATTAAATTGGTAGAGCGAGTAATTAGGATTACTTTGTTCGCTGCAAACCTACCTAATCGTTTCCAGTTAAAATCACTTACTGAAATACTTTTACCTGTATATCCAGAACAAAAACCTAGCTGATCTTTATACTTCACAATATCTCCTTTTCTGATATTAAACGGCGTAGTTGTGCCACCGTATTTACGTCTTACTCCACCCTTGGCAGGAATCATCAAATGTAGTTGACGACGACTAATTGGTGGACGGCGAATGACAGTAAATATGGCATCGGTTATAGTTACAGCACCTTTCCAGCAATGACCCCTACCTTCTGAATTCTCAAACGGCAAATAATCAATAAACTGACTGGCAGCCAAAGCTACACCATCTACTCCATGGGTAGCTGCGATAGCATCACCTTTAGAGTGCTTCTGTTTTTCCAAACCAAGATGCTTTCTAAGGTTGGATGTCTGCCATCCAACCTTGGTTGCAACAGGAGCAAGTTTAGATAGCTGTTGTATTGCCCACTTTTGACCTACCATCACAGCAGAGAATCCTTTTCCTGAACGAGCTTTTTTACGTCCAGATGTTAGATCGACATCTGCTTTAACATATTCATAAATAATTGAACTAATAGGATAAACCTTGCATAGTTCAGATATAACTCTGATTTCTAGCTGTCTGTTAGCTCGGATAGAAGGAGCTACTTTTTTGTTTCTACGGTTAGAGAACCTGCATTGATGATGAGAGCGTAACTCGAAAGGAAGTTTGCGGTTTATCCTTCTTCCTCTTCTGCTACGTCGCATTATTCGACGTTGTTCCATGCGCTTTTTAACAGTCTCAAAAGGTAGGATTAAATGAGCAGTAAACAGTGTCACTTTACTGCTTTGAATGCCTATTCCAGGGTCAAGACCTGCTGCTATGGGCTGCGTTTCTCTACCCGATGGTTCAAAAGTCAGCTGAATATAATATTGTCCTAGTTTGTTCCACTTGCCAATTGCCTTGCCGTCTCGTATTAATTTACGAGCTTTAGAGCATTTAGTTGGCATTAATGGAACATTATTTTTGTCTACTACTGGTACTCGTTTCATGGATATAATCCTCATTTGAGTTTTAGTTCCTTCGGTCACTTAATCTAAGATGGCTTGGCTTTACCCAACGACTAAAATCAGTAGTCTTAGAGATAATCCGAGCTAGGAAAATACTCGAAAGTCTGTACCAAGATTAAGCTCATGACCTATTCAACACTTGCGTCGCCAGACTGAATCCTGGCAATCTAAGACCATAATCTTTGATTTGGTCTTAGTAGTTGAATGGATATTTTTTTTTAGGCATTCTCTATTAATTTGATTTTAGCTACTGTACCGACGTAGCATGCTACGTGGCTATCGAGATTTATCGGACTTATGCAAGAGGTATTATGTCAAGCTGATACACCCAAGCCAGGGTTATTATTAGGTAACAATCTACCATCCTCAACAATTGCACCCTTAAAAGGATCATCAAGTAAATTCAGATGACTATCTAAATCTAAATAATCAGCCAAGGGGGAAAGATGAGCCATCGCAGTATTAGCCAAACTACTATCAGAATAGCAACCAAACATCACTTTTAAACCACAAGCTTTTGCTACATGAATTGCTTTCATAGCTTCAGTTAAGCCACCAGTTTTCATAATTTTCAGATTAACTCCTGCGATGGAATGAGCTAATTTGGGAATATCTGCACTGGTAAAACAACTCTCATCTACAAAAATCGGTAACGGAGAATTATTAGATAACGTTGCAAGCTTAGTTTCTTGCCCAACAGGTAAAGGTTGTTCGATATATTCTACCCCTTGATTACTTAACCATTTTGACATTGCGATCGCATCTTGTAAACTCCATCCTCCATTAGCATCCACCATTAATCTTATATCTGGTGCAACAGATTTTACTGCTTCTACCATAGCTTTATCTGCTGCAATACCTAAAGGATTTCCTAATTTTAGTTTCAATATTTTAACTGCGATAGTATCTTGCCAATCTCTAACTCTTTTAATAGCAGCTTCAGGAGTATTGATTCCCACTGTGACAGATATGGGTTGAATCTTTTTAAGATCTAAACCCCATAATTGCCATAAAGGTAAACCAGCTTTTTTCCCTAACCAATCATGTAGTGCCATATCAATTGCTGCTTTTGCCCCAGATGATAATGACAATTGATTTACTTTCACTGCAATTTCTTGTCTTTGTAAAGGATGAAAAGCTTGTAAATGAAGAATAGCAGAAGTGATCTCTTGTAACATTTGTTCGGTGCTAATTCTTTGATTTTTAACTACAGAAAAAGGCGATGCTTCTCCCCATCCTTCTATACCTTCTGCTGCAATTTTTAACCAAAGATTAGTATTTTCACTAGTTGTACCGCGACTTATTTGTAAGGGGAATTTTTTATGGACAGTAAAAGTTGTAACTGTTATTTTCATGTTTAAGGCTGTTTAAGCTCACATTTAGTTAATTTCTGAGCTTTAAGTAAAAACTTGTTATCGAAAGTATATAACTCCGAACAATGTTGACTTTGTGCTAAATGAAAAGCATCAGCAAAATCCAAGCCTGCTTGATGCCAATCTAGAACCTGGGCGATCAAGTTAGCATTCGAGAGATAGACATTTGATAACCCAAATAGCTTTCTGAAAGCTTGGCAAATTTGATCGGGTGGAAATTTGTAAGCAAAACGCAATACCCATTCAACTTCCAAAATTACTGTATCGCAGATAAATACATCTGGTTCTTGAAACAACTTAAGACTTTGTTGAAATTGTACTACATCATCTTTAGTCAAAAGTCTGACAACAATATTAGTGTCAACTGCAATCATTGCCATTGTTCCAGCACACCTTGACCAATTGCATCATCCAATTCGTCTAAACTTTTAGGCTTGCCTTCATAATGCAAACATCCAGCAACATCTTCTAGTTTACTTTCCTGAAAAGGTTGTTTGGGTTTAAGCAGAATACCATCACCTGTATCGATCGCAATTAATTCTTGTCCAGCTTGCCAATGATGAGCATCTCGTAACACCTTGGGAATAATTAAGTACCTGTGCAAAATTAATTGTGCATTTTGAGATAGCAGGGAGCAGGGAGCAGGGAGAGTAGAATATAACTCGATAGTAAATATACAAATAATTTTGCTTACCTACTTACTTGGCCTTTACTAGATAGTCTAGTAGTTTCCATAGATGAAAATAAAAAAGTAAGATTATGGTAAGAATTATAGCAACAGTAATTCCAATGAGATTAGCTCAAGTTAGACACAATAACAAAATCAGAAAAAATTAATTCTTATTTACAAAAAAGTTAGTTAAGTAATTCAAATGTTCTTTTTGCTTTAGTTCTAATTGCGATCGCATCAACCAATCTATCCAAGTCCATTTTCTCAAAATCATTGCTATGTATAGTTTTGATTAATTATTAAGTTTTTCTCTAGTAATCAATTTTTAGATGGTACTACTAATTTTAGGCTAAATTTTCTTATATGCGATCGCTAATTATTTTAGTTAGACAATTATTGTTTATTGTTTTTATTTATATTAAAAAAATATATAAAATTGAATTTTAAGGTTTTTTAAAGCTTCAAAAACATTTTACAGCCATTTTAAATGTCAAATATAATTTTTAAATCTACATAATCTAGTTAAGTTTTATTTTTAATCTCACAGCCCCTTTATTTTTCCCTGTTAATAAGTAAATAATGAAGGCAAAGAAGTTTCCCTCTAATAACTAGAGGGGTTTAAGAAGAGGTTAAAAACGTGGGACAAATAAGATTAGCAGTTTATGGTAAAGGCGGAATTGGTAAATCTACAACTAGCTGTAATATTTCCGCAGCCCTAGCTAAAAGAGGCAAAAAAGTCTTACAAATTGGCTGTGACCCGAAGCACGATAGCACATTTACCCTCACAGGCTTTTTAATTCCCACTATCATTGATACGCTGCAAGAAAAAGACTTTCACTACGAAGACATTTGGCCCGAAGATGTTATTTACACTGGTTATGGTGGTGTAAGCTGCGTTGAAGCTGGAGGACCTCCTGCTGGTGCTGGTTGTGGCGGTTACGTTGTAGGAGAAACAGTAAAACTCCTCAAAGAATTAAATGCTTTTGACGAATACGATGTAATTCTTTTTGATGTCTTAGGTGACGTGGTTTGCGGTGGCTTCGCTGCACCTCTCAACTATGCAGACTACTGTTTAATTGTTACTGATAATGGCTTTGATGCATTGTTTGCTGCTAACCGCATTGCAGCATCAGTTAGAGAAAAAGCCCGCACCCATTCCTTACGTCTGGCTGGTTTGATTGGTAACAGAACATCCAAGCGGGATTTAATAGATAAATATATCTCCCATGTTCCCATGCCAGTCTTAGAAATCTTACCCTTGATTGAAGACATTAGGGTATCCAGAGTCAAAGGTAAAACTCTCTTTGAAATGGCAGAAAACGATCCTTCTCTCAGTTTCGTTTGTGACTATTATCTCAACATCGCCGATCAGATTTTGGCACAACCAGAAGGGGTTGTTCCTAACGAATCCCAAGACAGAGAATTATTTAGTCTATTATCTGATTTCTATCTAAATCCAACCCAACCCAAGGAAGAAGACGAATTGGATTTAATGATGGTTTAAACCAGAATCCACAAATTTAATGTAGAGACGCGATATATCGCGTCTCTACAGAATATTAACGATATTATTGATGATAGGAAATAAAAACATGACCGTTGCCCAAACACCCAACGCCCTAAACTTTGACTGCGAAACGGGAAATTATCATACCTTTTGTCCCATTAGCTGCGTTGCTTGGCTATATCAGAAAATAGAAGACAGTTTCTTCCTCGTTATTGGGACAAAAACTTGTGGTTACTTCCTCCAGAATGCAATGGGAGTAATGATTTTCGCCGAACCTCGCTACGCAATGGCGGAATTAGAAGAAGGGGATATTTCAGCCAAATTAAACGACTACGAAGAATTAAAAAGATTATGTCTGCAAATAAAACGCGATCGCAATCCTAGTGTTATAGTGTGGATTGGTACTTGTACCACCGAAATTATTAAAATGGATTTAGAGGGTCTAGCTCCCAAATTAGAAGCAGAAATCGGCATTCCTATTGTAACAGCTCGCGCTAACGGCTTGGATTATGCTTTTACTCAAGGAGAGGACACTGTACTCGCTGCAATGGCTCACAAATGTCCTAAAGAAGCACCCAAAGCAGAAGAGGAAAAAGAAGAACGCAATGCTATTTCTAAGTTAATGAACTTCGGTAAGAAGAAAGAAGAAGTTAAACAAGCAGAATCAGAATATAAAGAACATCCACCACTAATCTTATTTGGTTCATTACCCGATCCCGTGGTAACAAACCTTACCTTAGAACTTAAAAAACAAGGCATTAAAGTATCAGGTTGGCTTCCTTCCAAACGCTTTACTGAATTACCAGTCATCGAAGAAGGTTACTATGTCTGCGGTGTTAACCCCTTCCTGTCTCGTACCGCTACTACTTTAATGCGTCGTCGCAAAACTAAACTCATTGGCGCACCCTTCCCCATTGGACCGGATGGTACACGGGCTTGGATCGAAAAAATATGTTCTGTATTTGGCATCGAACCCAAGGGTTTAGAGGAAAGAGAAGCCCAAATCTGGGAAAATTTAGAGGATTATATCAAATTAATTCGTGGTAAGTCTGTTTTCTTCATGGGAGACAACCTCTTAGAAGTTTCCTTAGCCCGTTTCCTCATCCGTTGCGGGATGACTTGTCCTGAAATTGGTATCCCTTACATGGATAAGCGTTATCAAAAAGCAGAATTAGACTTACTCGAAAAAACCTGCAACGAAATGGGTGTACCCCTCCCCAATATTGTGGAAAAACCCGACAACTACAATCAATTACAACGGATCAAAGAATTGCAACCCGACTTAGTTATTACTGGTATGGCGCACGCTAACCCCCTAGAAGCCAGAGGCATTAATACTAAATGGTCTGTTGAATTTACTTTCGCACAGATACATGGCTTTACTAATGCGCGAGATATTCTAGAGTTAGCAACTCGTCCTTTACGGAGAAATAATAATCTGAAAGAGTTGGGATGGGAGAAATTAGTTAAAGAAGAAGCAAAAGTTTAATCTAGTAAATTACAGTCTAATAATTTAATCGTAGGGGCAATTCATGGATTGCCCCTACATTTTTTATTCATTTTCAAGACGGTGAAGAAGGATGTGTTTTATTAGAAAAAAGAATAAAAGAGATTTTATTGACAGAAGAAGGGCAAACTCCCGTAGATGGATTGCTGGAAATAACAGAACGCGATCGCTAAGCAGGATAGACTGTAAAACTTAATCCCTGGGCTTTAGGAGATGACTGTCTAGAGTTAGATATGGATACAGCAGCCCAGTCAAGAATCTGCTTTTAGAAATTTATAAAAAGGTAATAATAAAAATATGAAAAAATACAAACCAAGTGGAATTAAATATTATGACACAAGATAGCCAGTTTAATTCTATTGACAATCAAAAATCAACAGAAACTAACAAGATAATTGAAAATAATTTTCTTTCCAAACTCATTAAAGTAATCAAATTAATTTCTCCTTGGCTGTGGGGAGTGATTATTTTATTTGTAATTATGCCTATATTTGGTAATACTATAATTCAAAATTCACTTAAACCAAAAGTTGAGACTCCTACCACTGTTAATCAACCAGTAGTTATTGAAAGAAAACAATACGAAATTGATAATGCGATCGCCTCTGCCATAAAGGATGCACGTAAAGTATCAGCCCAAAAAGCTTCTGAAGATTTAGAGCGATGGATATCAGAATTAATGATTCGCGTTGATGATGATTTTTTGCCTTGGTATTTTGACTATTTTCATCAAAAAGGAAGAGAACTAAATACAGTTTGGACTGGCTTGTCATCAGCAGCATTACATCGCATAGATACAAATAGACCTCCCGCCAAACAAGCTATTGCTGCAAAATTAACTCAAGATTTTCAGTTAGAATTTGCTAATCGAGTTCTTAGACCACAAATAGCTCAATTAGAATTAGAAAGAATTGCTCAAAATACAGTTAATTTATATGCAGATCGAATTGTCCAAAATTTAGGAAATGTAAAAGCTAGCTATCAAATACCTCAAGGAGATTGGGAACGTTATATTAATGATATTGCTATTACCGTTTTTGGAACAGAAGGTAATCCAACAGGGAAAATACAAAGAGATATAGTGATTGGGACTACTGGTTTCATACTGGCTAAAGCTATGCTACCTACTATTGGCAAGATTAGTAGCAAAGTAGTAGTTTCTCTTGCGAGTAAAACAGGTGCAAAAATGGCTGCTAAAACTGGGACATTGGTAGCAGGAAAATTGGGAGTACAATTAATCGATCCTATTGCTGCTATAGGAATTATAGCGTGGGATGTTTGGGATCATCATCATACGGTAAATGTCGAAAAACCTGTATTACGAAAAGCATTGTATGATTATCTCGAACAGGTTAAGTTTTCCTTGCTCGACAATCATCAAAATAGTATTATGTCTAGTATTTATCAAGTTGAGGATCAGATACTAGAATCACTGTCAAATAGTAATACTAATTCTTGAAATTCGTTAGATACGATACTAGAAATTGATATCTTAGCAGAAAATGGAAGAATTATTAGAACTCAAACAATTATTATTACAAGGAGATATTAAAGGTTCTCTTGCTCTAGTAGAAGACTTGGAAGAAATGGGACGCAAAGCAATTATTGATAAAATTCGCAGCTATGCAATTATTCTTCTTCTATATCTGATTAAACAAAAAGCAGAAAAAAGAACTACTAAATCCTGGGATGTCTCTATTCGTAATTCAATCCGTAAATTTATAAATACTAATAAAAGACGTAAAGCTGGTAGCTATTACGTACCAGCAGAAGAATTAAAAGAAATTCTAGTCGCAGCTTATCCCAACGCTTTAGATTTAGCTTCTTTGGAAGTAGCATTAGGAAGTTACGAACCAGAAGGATTAGCGACAATGGTAAATCAAGATGAAGTCATTGATTTTGCTTTATCACAGATAGCTAATTGAAAAAGAAGAATAATAGCAATACATTTATTATTGACTCATATAATTTTTAATGTTTAAGAAAATACAAAATAAGGTTTGATTTTTTTTAAGGTTGCTGGACCAATACCACATCTTTGCTTAGTTAAAAAATTCAGGTTCTTAAGATTAGTTTTTGATCTTTGTTCTACTATTGCTTTGGCTGCGTCTTTTGGACTCATTTTACTAACACCAGATTTTTGTTTTTGTATGTAATCTAAAACCTCGGCAATATCTTGTTCGGAAGCTGTCAGCACAGGTAAACGAATAACTTCTCCTGATTCAACTTTAATTTGATCGAGTATTTCATCATCGACAACAATACACCAAACAAAATCAACTTCTGCTTTTCTGGCAGCTTCTAATATTTGAACTTTGTAAATGGCTTCATAGCTATCTTCGTCTAAAAGCTTAACAATAACTGGTAAATAATTTCTCTCATTTTTTTGTATCTGCTTTGCTAAATTATTCAATAAAGCAGGATGAACTTGTTGATTTCCTGTAACTTGAAATAGGGGAAGACGAATTACTTTTCCCAGTTCGATATCCATCAAAGTTTCGTATTCGTATAGTAAAGTCATAAGATTAACAATCAATAAAATTATGGGTTAAAAAGATTTCATCAGCGAGTTGATGATAGAGCTTTGTAATTGGAGATTTACTCCAACAAACTACTGGTGCTTGTTTATATTCTGCCAACTTAGTTTGGGCATAAATTTTGAGGCGAGTATTATATTGTTTCCCATTAAAGCCCTTAGAGGTTAATTCCCCTTGAATACATTTTTCTAAGCTTGGTTGACGATCAACTGGACAATTACTAAATACAATACCCATTCCTAAAGGTTTATAATCTAGCTTGCTTTTCTTAGAATTAAAAGCTCTAATATTAGGTAAGATATTGTTTTCTATATCTGCTGCATGATGTA
>JASJDR010000228.1 GCA_030065615.1 Xenococcus sp. MO_188.B8
AAAAAAAACTGCGATTTCTCGGAATTTTTGACGACAAATCGTTGGGAAGTTGCCAGAATTTATAGGAGTAAATTGATTGAATTAATAGCAATCCTTTTCCAGTGACACATCATTGTCAATAAAAATCTACACCCTGGCCTTCACAAAAATCTTGAGCAGCATTTTTGGAAAAAAAACTGGATTAAGAAAAATCAACTGCATTACAAAAAAGATAAATTACTGTTAAGGAATGATGAAGGGGCTAACTGATGAGCAATAGAGGACAATTCATGAGCTTTTTCATCTAAAAGACCTCTTAATAAATTATCAGAAGATTTTTCTCGTCACCCTCATCATTTTTGACTCTTCTGATTGGCCAGTTTGTTAGACAAAAATCGGGACAAATCAAGGAAATTTTTCATCTAATTGCCGACAAATACCATGACGCCAATCAAGATTAAATCGGCTTTTCATCTCATATAACTTGATTGATTGAGGGAAAATTTCTGTGCTACGCTTGTGTGCAAGCAGTGCCTTTGTACGTACATTTTTTCTGACCTCTACTTTCTCTAAAAGTACGGCACAGCTTGTTAGGGGAGAACCCCTAAAACCCCCAACAAAATTTATTTGTGAATAGCTTTGATCTGAAGTTGATTAAATTTGAAATTAATGATTGATGAAAAAACACGAAAAAAATTCTGGCTGCAAAAAAGAAAACAAAAACACACAAATAAATATTAGACTTACAACCAAAGTTGAGAAAACATCTAACAAAGATCAAGCCAAAAACCAAGAATTAGAGTTGTAATAATGAGTTCATTTAAAACCTGGCTGGCGAAGCGCGATCATTTATCTTAGGTTACGGCGTCTCCGCGTACCAATAGCTTCGCTTTGCTACCGCTTCACGCCGCTCGAATTAAATCAATGGAAATGGGCGCACGCCTTAGGCAATGTTTTTATCATCTAACTGTGGCTAGAAAAGTAGTTATCAAGCTCATCTAAAATAGCAATTCCTCTTTCTGGATTTCCCTGAGCGGCTCTAGCTCGAAATCTCGTTTCAGCATCAAATTCTGTTAAGGCAATAGTGCTTAATTCTTCCATCAATTTATTAATACTTATCCCTCTGGCTTTGGCTAATTCTTTGAGCCGTTCGTGTTTATCTTCTGGTAAGCGAATTGTTAAAACAGACATGGTTTTTTATATTGTTGTAAACAAATATCTCAGTGCAGTTGCCTTGATTGTATAATAGTTAGCACTACGTTAGGCACTACTTATTATGGCGTTCGTCAGAACAAAAACCGTTAAAGGTAGAAAGTACCGCTACCTGGTGGAGAATTACCGTGAAAAAGGCAAGGTACGACAACGAATAATTGAATATTTGGGAGCAGTTGAGGATGAATCTATGGTTACTACTCCCACCACTAAAAAAATAACTTTTGAAGAATATCTAAATTATGAGGATGGGACAAATAATCGCTATGAATTGGTTAATGGGGAATTAGTTTTAATGCCACCTGCAAGTTTTTTGCATTCAGATATTATTGATTTCATTGCTGATTTATTTAAGGCGCTCTCCCGTGAGCATAAATTAGATATCAAGGTCAAAACGGGTGATGTCGGAGTCAGAACGGGGGTGAATTCATCGAGAATTCCTGATATCTCAGTTATTGAGGGTGAAGTATGGCGCAAAATGCCTAGAGATGCTTCGGCGGTAATTGAAGTACCTCTGATATTAGCAGTAGAAGTAGTAAGCCCTGGTGCTGAACAAATAGAAAGGGATTACACCGACAAGGCACGCGAGTATCAAAATTCAGGCATCAGAGAATACTGGATCGTTGACCCCATAGAACAAAAGATAACCGTCCTGGTACTAGATAAGGGAAGCTATGACAAAGCTGTATTTACTGGAGATGATGTGATAGGCTCTCCTACTTTTCCACAACTGAATGTTACGGCATCTGGTATTTTATCTGCGTAGCGATCTCTGTTAAGCAGATTAAACAGCTATCGATTTCGTTTACCTACAATTTAATAATGATTCTCTCTAAAGAATTTGGCTCTTTCAGGGTCATGATAAATTCGGACTTTACCACCTCTAGCATTTTGAACCCAAATTGAGCCTGTCCTAATAGCTTGTCGAAAATATTTTTTAAAAGCTTTATCTTGTGGATCAATTTTAATAAATCCCAAGCTCCAAAGAAAATCTTGAGCTTCTAGTGAATCTTGATCTTTTAACTTCTCCTGGGCCCGGCGTTTTAATTCCTTAAATTGAACATATCCTGACATCTCTAAGCATTCATTTAAAGTTCCCACACTTAATTCCTCTAGTTCGTTCAGCCAAACCCAATTATTATCATTGGGGTAGCATTCTCTAGAGGGAGAGAATGAAGTCTTTTTTTTTTCTTTGTTTCTTTTTACTCATAAATATCATTCGACCAAGAGCGATCGCGCAGGCCCCAAAGCCCATTATAGTAATGTCGGTCTAAATTGCCCAAATTAGCAGTTCTTTTCAATTTATTACAAATTTTGAAAAAAGATCATAAATTTAAATAAACGAAGCCAGGCAGCGATCGCTTAATGTGATGTCCCACCTTGATTTAGTCCAAAATTAGTTCAGCCTAATTTTTAACAAGCCAAAGTCCTTATTCTATATAACTTTTAAAACATGACTAATGGACCTTTAACCAGAGGGTCAAAAAATCTCGCAGCTTCTAGCTCATCCTTACCCAAACCTGATTTTTATCTGGGGTCAATAAATAGCCACAAATCATACAGTGAAAAGATCACAGAGATTACTAGTTGGGCGAGATTTTTTCTTTGGCACCAAGAGCTATCAAATTTTCTAGATAGTCTATTATCTCAATTTCACTAGTTAGTTACGAGCTAAAAAACATCTGGGGAAATAATAATGTCTTAAAACATCCCAAAACACCCCAGAATTCCCTCAAATCTCGCGAGTAATTAATTCTTACAAAAAAGCGCTTTTCGTGACAAAAACTCAAGAAAACTGATGCACCCCCCCAAATAGACAAGTGCAAAAACTAACACACAAAGCTAAACTTATAGCTAACAGCTCAAGCGTGTCCTCCCACAAGATTATTAATACTAGTCAAAGAAGAAATTCGATTTAGAATCTTCTGCCTGCTAGAGCTACAAATCAATAAACCTCTAGACTAATAACTCTGGAAAAGCTACCAACTTTTCACAGACATCGACTAAAAATCGATCACCAAAAAAATTTTCTTATTAGTCTCAGTGTACACAGAAATTAGGAATTTTGCGATAACCTAATTTGATTGATTTTTGCTCCTAGATAGACAGAAGGTTCACCAGCCCTTAATCACAGGTGAACCCGAAAATGCTTCAGATCCAGAAATTATCTAACAATCGCCAATCCTCCTATAAGAAGGAGGTGGCCCAGTGAAATTTATCCCCACTCAACGCCATAACCCATGTCCTATCTGTTCTGATACTTCTGGGGATTGTCGTACCAACTACAAAGAGAGTTTAATTCTCTGTCATGACTTTATAGAGCAGGATTCAGGTATTGATGGCTACAAATTCATCAAGACCTCAAGCAATTCTATTTGGGGGGTTCATGTTGTTGACGATGGCCAGGAATTTAATCGGGAACAATACGAACAATATTTAGTCCAAAAAGAAGAAAGAGAAAGAAACAAAAAACAATTCCTAGCTGATAATGCCCTTGATGCTGAGAGTCGAGATCTGGCAATTAGAAAGTTATCTCGTCACGTTGGTTTGAATGATCGCCATCGTGAAGATTTAAAAAGGAGAGGATTAAGCGATCTTGATATAGAATTGGGTTTATTTTTCTCAATTGACCCTTGGACTAGATTTAACCTCAATTTACCATCCAACCTACCAGGAATCCATTACAAAGGAGATCGCTTTGCTACCAGAGATACTGGTTATGCCTGCCCCATATTTAATCAGCAAGGTAAGGTAATCGGTTGGCAACTTCGAGTAGAGGAAGTCACCAAAGGCAACAAGTATAAATGGGCTAAAAGTCACTTTTCTTCTCACTTGTCCAATAGTGAATTACCTATTACCTTAGTTAAGCCCAGTGACAAGATTTCTCAAACCCTCTATTTATCGGAGGGAATACTCAAACCTTATATAGCTAGTCGTCAACTTAATATAGCTGTTTGTGGGGCTGCTGGTGGCTATATCTCTGGAAGTTCCCAACAGTTTAGAGCCATTCAGTCAGATTTCGCTGAATTTGTGCTTACTCCTGATGCGGGAGATCTTCTCAACCCCCAAGTCATGCAGCGTTGGTCACGACAAATCAATTTCCTGAAGCAATTTAACAAACCTATCAAGGTTTTATGGTGGGGACAAATTAATAAAACTCAGCACCAAGATCTTGACGAAATTGATTCGGCAACTTTAGCCCAAGCTCAATATTTAACCCCAATTGAATTTAGTGAATTAGCTCACCAACAACAATGGATTAAGCAGCAATGGGATAACTGGAAAAACTCTAAAAAATTCACTTCTTTAATCAAAATTAAGAAACGATTTGTTGAGTTTGGCTTGCCACAAAAAAATACTATTACTTTTATTAAATCGGGGCTGGGAACTGGTAAAACTACCCAATTGATTCAAATCTTAAAGCAATTACCCGAATACGGAATAGTCAATCTTGGTTATCGAAATACTCTCTTATTACAGTTCAACTATAAAGCTAATGGAGAGGATCAACCAGAAGATAGCGAACGAGTTAACCTCGGCTTTTACCACCTTCAATCTGAGAAAAAACTCCGAGAATTTAGCTTAGAAGAGCCCACCATCAGAGTTAGTAACTGTGTTGATAGTCTGATTCACTATGTTAAAGAAAACTTTGACGGCAAGATCGTCATCTTAGATGAGGTGGTTTCAGTTGTCAAACATTTCTTATTTTCTAAGACAATTAAAAACTTTGCCCAGATTAAAGAACTATTTACCGAGATAGTTAACCGTGCTGAGCGATTAATTTGCCTCGATGGTTTTATGCAGGATTGGCTGGTCACATTCTTCAGAGAATTATGTCCTACTAAACAAATAGTCACCATCGAAAATATACATCAAGGTGATAAACCTCAAACTTATCTCCTCGAAGGCACGATCGATATTAAGGAAAAAATTAGAGCTAATGATAAAACTCCCTGGTTAGAAAAGTTACTTAATAGTTATTGTCCCGCCATTTGTAGTGACTCTCAAATCTTCTGTGAAGCTCTCGAAAATTTATTAATCGAACAGGGTAGACAGGGAATTAGAGTTGATTCTCAAACCGTCTCCAAAAAAGAAGTCAAGGCATTTTTTGAACACCCCGAGCAGTGGATTAAGGAACATTCTCCAGAATATCTCATCTACAGTCCTAGTGCTGAATCTGGTCTTGACGTTCCCAATCAGAATTACTTCTCCGAACATTTTGCTTTCTTCTTCGGTCAATTAGATATTGATAGTTGCTGTCAGATGGTGGGCCGAATTAGGGATCTCAATGTTCCTAGATACATTTGGTGTCAGAAATTCATCATCTCTCAAGAGCATCACCGTCGTCCTTCCAATGTCGAGACCATTCAAGCAGATAGAGCGCGCTCTCTGATGAGAGAATTACATCTGACCATTGAAAATGCTCAAGATTTATCCTCCGAGCAAATAACATCCAGATTACAGGAAATTTATCAAAATAACCTTGACCCCTACACCACCGCCGCCGACACCATCACAGCCATTAGAAACCATGAGTGGGCCAACTATCGAGAATGCCTGAAACAGCAATTAATTGACTCTGGTTATCCCGTTGAAGCTGTGACACTAGAATCTCTCAATAACCGGAAGACGCTCGCTCAACAAGAGAAAGAAGCTAAAACCGAAGTTAAGCAACAAAATTCTCATGAGATCTACCATGCTAGCGATCTCTTTATCGGTCAGAAAAACCTTCATCTCAACTTCGATGCTAACTGGTCAACTCGCTGTGAGGTCATGAAGGCACAGCTAGTTAACCGTCTGCCTAATATCAATCAAGATCCTGTTTGGAGTCCTGAGTTTATCAAGCTGGTTAAATATGACAAACCCCAGCTAATCAAACAATGTGAATTGTACTATTTACTGGATAATCTAGATCTGGCTCAGCAATTAGCAGAGGAGAAATACCACCAAATATTTAACTGCGGTCGTATTACTGCACCTTGGAAGCTCCGACAGGATTATCTCAAGGTCAAAGCATATCGAGATCTTGGTCTATATGATTTCATTCAGTATGCGATCTCTAACCCGGAATTCACCTATACCGCTAATACTCCTGAAGTCCAGGAAATCATCAGGAAATGCCATCGTAGAAAAAATAGACAGCTATTGGGCAACCCAGGGAAAAACCCCATTAAGTTTTTCAATAACTTACTGCGCTCATTAGGCCTAGATATCAAGTCACACCAGAAACGAGGTCAAAATGGCGAGCGCTATCGCAGCTACTCAATCAATTACGAATCTCTACTCAGTGAGGAAAGATTAGCAATCTTACAGGCAATTGAGTTGAAGTACCAAGAAAAAATTAACTCGAAACATCAGCCTCTTGAATGGTCACAGATTTCGGACAATAATCCTCAAAACTTTTCGTCAAAAAGTGCCGAGCCCAAACCGCCTGAAACCCTTGAGCCATCTAGCTTTAAATCGGTCACATTTGAACCTCAGTTTTATATAAATAACAGTACCAACTGTGACCACCAAAATAACCATCAACCACTGGCTAATTTATCTAACGAACTAGCTCCGACAAACCAACTACAAGACGCTTTGGATGATGAAGAGGCGATCTCAGATTTGACCTTGATGCTGTCAATGGTTGATAGTCCTCAGACTTTGCGAATCTTAACCAGTATCGAAGGTTTTACTCGGCAACGTCTCAATCGTGCTGCTTCTAGATTGCCTCTGAGTAAATGGCGAGAGATTCGCGAATGGGCGATCGCTAATCGACAGCGAAGATCCACTGCTTAAGGATACTTACTAAGAATCAAGGAAATTTTAGTATAAAGCTTAATTAAGACTGACAGGAATTGGAGGCGGCTCTTATCATGTTCTATTCTTTAACTGTTAAGAGCTACAGCGTTTTAGTTCTCATTTTGGTTAGAAATTTTCTGAGAGCTGATTTTTCATAATTGACTATTAATAAGTCTAAATCTCCATAAATTGGGTTCAGAAAGCATAAAATTTGTCTTAACTATCTTCTACTTTATTATACTTAGCTTTAAAGGACAATAATACCTAATTTCATGACACCGCCGCCGCCACCTTTAACATCAAGAAATTATGCCGCCTAGACAGGTTTCGCGAGTTTCCGCACCGCATTTAATGACAGTAAGTAAGTACCTTTTTTTGATGATAGGCTTGAGTCGCATTGCGATCGCTAATTAACAACTAAAGCGATCGCTCTTGAGGAGCTTGTACTGAGTATATATGCTCAAAAGGTACTTACTGGGACGAAATTAATGCGGTTGGTTGAGTCGCGTTATGGGTCTAGGCGCAAAATTTTCAGCAACCCCTTGTGGTGGTGGTCAGGAGGACAAAAATCCCTGAAATCTTTGTCCGATATAGGTTTGAGCTATTTACCCCTAAATAAGAATTGAGAGAGCGGGGATTTAGTCGATTTTTACTTCGTTTACTTCGGCTTCTGGGGTATTATTCTGTTCTTTTTCACTAACTTTGGCTATTTCTTCTTCCAGAATTTGAATTGCCCCACTAATCCGCAATAATGTATCCCGCAGATTGGCTTGTTTCCCCTCTAATTCTGCCATTACCTTTTGTCCCGACTCAAATTCAGCTTTCAGTTCCGCGAGGCGTTTCTCCAGTTGCTCTTTCATGTTCCTTTGACTTTTTGATTCATAGAAATAAATGTACCAGTACCGGAGTATTGGGGAGTAGCATCGGGAATGGGACTGGGTGCTGAGGGTTGTTGTGCGGGAACCATGACTTGAAATTTGGCTTTGAAGGATGCTCCTTTGAGCAATACGGGTTTTCCCCCAGATTTGGTCTTTTTGGCTTTTTGGTTGCCAGCCAGGGATTCAATGGTGAGCATTCCCACCCCTGGGATACTATATTGGGTGGTCATATAGGGACAACCAGGGACGGTAACTTTTTTCTCGTCGCCATCCACACAGACTTGTTTCTGGTTGATTTTATCCTTGCCTGTACCAATTAAGTCCCCTGGACGCACGGTGACAATTGCTTGTCCAAAGGTGGGGTTAAACATGGCTTTATCGCCTGTGATGATTATGAAGTCAGGCATTGGTCGGTAATGATTTAATCATCATAATGGATATGTGGTAAGCTGATGATGGAGGTTTCATAATAGTAGCTAATCTGGACAGTTTCACATGGGCGTATCGCCTATTGTGATTCTTGAGATTCCAGCCATATTTTGCCAAAGGTTTCCCGGCTTTATGAGCAAGATGCGCCTGATGGGCGCATTGGGAAATAGGTTGGACGGTGGAAGCTAGGTGGTAGCATTGCTACCTATGTGGACGATGGCGACCTGGCTTGGATGATGTATGTCATTGCTCTCAATCCTCACGCGTACTGTATTTTGGTTTCCACGGCAGGCTTCTCGGGATGCATCCATCCACATGGGTTCCGACCCGTCTTTCTCGGGCGCACCTTTTTCATGCTACTGCCCCATCATCTAGTAACCTTTCTACATAAACATGCAGTGCGATGAAGGGATTTGCCAACACTGGATGTCCCCGACCCTTGCATTTTCGCTATACCCTAGGTTGGCCCGTGTTGGGTTGCTGTCGTGGGGTTGTGTTCCGTGGTTTTTTCCGACATGACTCCTACTAGTCTCCTCTTGCTCTAAATGTTATTCCGTCCAAACTGATGGTACCCGCCCCGGCTGGACGTGGGTAGGGCGGGATGGCTGACACCTCCCCTGTTGGTTTGATCTCTATCCTAATGGGGGCTAATTCTGTATTGTGCACGATAAATGTCTGTAAGAATTGCGTCTGGTAACCTTCCTCAAGCTGGAATATTACGCGGTTGTTTTGAGAGACGTGGAACAGCCGACCCCCTTGAAGGTGCACTATCCCCATACTATCCTTGTAATATCCCACCTGGTTGGTCACCGGGCTACCCACCTCATTATAATCGTCAGACCAACCACCCTCTATCGTGGGGTGCTCCCATGGTTCTTGCTCGAATTTTGAGCCCCCTCCTGTTACATGCAGTTTGGCCGCGGGTTTTGTCGTTCCTATCCCCACTTGGCCTTCTGGGTTGATGTATAATTTGGCGTTTTGAGATCTTTCGGTATTTTGTCCTTCGTTATTGTATCCTATACCAATTCCCCTATAGTCGTAACCTTCTCCTATAAACCATTTTTCGGGTACGTCCATGTCGCTGATATACAACCCTTTTCCTCTTCCTGCGTATCCATGTAGTTCAAGGGCGGCTGTTGTTGCTGGTTGCTTAGTGTTATCAGTTGCCTCAATTCTCAGCCTTGTGCTTCCGAAATTTCCCCCACATTTTATTGTGTTCCCCATTAGATGTAGGTTCCCCTGCATTACCCCCTTTATCTGCACATCTCCATCTACTCTCAACGAACCTGTTGTGTGCAAGGCTTCATCTACCTGCAACGCGCCAGAAGAATTCCCCGAACGTAACACTCCGTTTATCGTTAAATCCCCATCAATCTTTAAACTCCCCGTTAAAACTGCTAAGTTTGGATTCGCACTTCCTCCAGAACGAAGAGTCAAAGCTTCACCATTAGAGTTGGGAAAAGACAAACCCGAATATTCCCGACTACTAGCATCGACAGTAATCTTACCGTCAGCAATTGTCAGTGTTGCCAACTTTACAGCATTATCAGGAGTTGTCGCCGCAAATCCCACCAGAGGATTTTCACTCCAGCGCGTGTAACTATCGGCAACATCTTCTTGCTGTTTAACTTGTTTCTCTTCAGAATATTGGATATAAAGTTCCCCGTTAGTAATATCTTGGAAGTTAGAAAAATCAAGATCTGCTTTTAAAACAATTAGTTCCCCTAGATTATTTATCGCCGAGCCGGATGTAATCCGTACAGCCTGTCGATCGTGAATAGCTTCAACTTCCAGCCCTTCAATAATTCCTGAAACATGAAGACTTTGATTATAGTAGCGTTGGCGATCGCTCAAATATTTATGTTGAAGTTCAAAGTCCTCTTCTAATAGATATTGACCTGGAAAATAATTAGGATATTCGGTAGAAAAGTTAGTGAAATCAGTAGTTTTAGCCATGATTTTTTCCTTCGGTTTAGCTTAATGATTGACTTGTTGTTCCTAAAATAGTGAGGATTGTTTCATCTTGTTCGTGTGTATCTCCTACTTGACGGCACATTTCTAAAATATTTTTAGGTGGAACTTCGGTGATCTTAAAGGGTTGTTCTAGTAATTTATAAGTAAATAAACCCTGATTAATCTTTAAAGAAATTTGAACAGTTACTTGACCAGCAATCTCAATATTATTGAGATTTTTGAGCGTAACTGATAATTTATCTATGGTTTGCAGAAAATGTCGGTAATGGATGGTACGCTTAATTATAATTTGATTAGTTTCAATGCTAGTTTCTGGTGTAAATAAATGAAAATCCGAAACATCATCTTTGAGTCGTAATGTGATTTTATTTAGTAAATCTGTGGTAACTTCGTTAGGCTGAGTTATTTCCATGATCGCTTCTAGTTCTATTTTTTCAATAAGTGCAGTAATATCAGGCTGTAATTCTTGAATTTTAGGAGCTGCAAAAGTTTGAAAAATATAGGGTTGAGTCCAAAAATATTCTGTAATCCTCATGGCCGATGTTTGTGGTTGATTGGATCGTTTAAAAATCGTATTTCCTTCAATAATTTCTTGGTCACTGTTGAGGCGACAAATTTTCAAGACAGGCGATAATTTTATCGGTTGTTCTAGTAGTGTATTGCTATGTTCTATTTCATTGATATAAAAATAAAGTTTAATTGCTAAATTACCTACAAAATCTTTATCTGTTCGATTGGATAGTTTGACATTGAAACCTTCTAGGTTGTCTGCAAAATCTTGATAATTTAATTGGTACTTAATAGTAAAAGATTGATTATCTACAATTGTTTCAGATGAATCAATGGTAATTTCTTTTGAGTTGCCTTGGAGTTGAATAACTAATTGTTTGGCTAATCGATCAATTTGACTGTTATTAATTTGACTAGGGGTAATTTTGACTTCTATGAAAAATGTTTGATTTTGAATTGGTTCAAATAATTTGAAAGGATAAGCAACTTGCGATCGCGTAGTTAGCTGGATCGTTGGCACAAGAATTTTTAGGGTATAAAATGTTTGTGCCGGCTTTTCTTGATCGATGATGGCTTTAGCAATTTTTGCCTGTCGCCAATATTTCTCAGGGTCACGATCGTTTAAAGTTAGTTGAACTTGGAAATAATTGGGGAAATTATCAAAATTGTCGAAGACTTCGACTTTTTTCCCAAATCCTGCATTTTCTAAATAAATACCCAAAATTTCAGTTAATCCTGCTTTTGTTCCTCGTTTACGATAGAGTCCCACAATTTGCTGAATAAATGCTCTTTTAACATCTACTGGCCAATCATCTCGTAAACTTAAGGCAACCCAACCCGCTAGCCAAGGTAAAAATTCCTCTGGTGTTTTTTGTCGCTTATCTGTCCTTTCCTCAGGTGGAATATAGGGATTAAAATAGAGATGAATATTATCAATAATCTCTTCTAATCCTGGTGGGTTTTGTGTATCACCTGTAATAATTTGCTCTTGACTAGAAGTTGTAGATTTACCACTGAGAATTTTTTCAAATGCCAGCAAAAATTTACCTAAAAATATATCTTCTTGGAGAATAGCTGGTAAATATTGTTGATAGGCACTGACTGATTCAGATTTCTTTGTGTTCATTGCCAACTTTTACCAATATTGTAAATATGTTACGATTTGTTTTAAATTCATGATCGTCAAGGTTAAAATTAACTAACTGATTATCTGCTAAATAAATTTCAGAAATTTCAGATTCAGAGTTTTTATCTTTCTCTTTAATTTGCAGATTTTCGACATAATCTACACCTTGTAAATCATCTAATAATTTATATAATTCTGAGAGATAAATACTCCTCCCAAAGGGCCATCCTTTGCCCTGCCAATATTTTCCAGAGTGTAGAGAGTCAAAAAACATTTTCAATTCTTCTTGTGCCTTTTTTTTGACTTCTTCTGCTTGTGCGCCATCTTTAAGTAATAATTTGGCTTCTATGGCTACAGATACATATTCGGGTTCGACAATATGAATCTGAGTTGTTAAAAGTCTTCTTTTATCGAGAAACTTTTTGATGTCTTCTGTTCTCCCTTGACTATTATTTTCAGGAACAACTACTAAGTGTAGCGACCCAGAATAAGAATGACTTCGACCCGAAATAAGGGCGTTTTTGAGACCAGATTAGATAAGAATAAAACTGGCTCAGACCCACATTAAACAAGAATAGACCCACATTAAAATGAGACTAGCC
>JASJDR010000229.1 GCA_030065615.1 Xenococcus sp. MO_188.B8
GCGCATTTATGATATCTGATTCCTCACCTAAATCGTGCATGCGGTCATAACTGTACGTCAAAAACCCTAATAGACCACTCAGGACGAGCACCACACTATCCGGCTCACATTCTGCTAAAGAGTAGAAGAGCAGCGTGTAGAATACAGCCAATATGATGACAACCCCATTGCCATATCGTAAAAAATCCCTGATAAATGTTCCACTACTTCTAAAATTCATGAACCTTTGTGAAACCAAATATAATAATTTTACTGATTTTTAATGATTAATTTTTGGCCTTAAATTCTTCAATTAGGTCATCGTTACCATACGCCTATACCGCTTGTGGTAAGTAGGTAAAACGGTAAAGCATTATTTACCGCTCCCAGCTAGATCGAGTGTTTTGAGACCACCTCAGTTTTATATGAGTGGTACAGATCTAGCGTCAATTTCCGAAACACTTAACAGCTTTTTATCATTTGTCAGAAGGGGTGCATTTAACCGCAAAGCAGTGGCAGCGATACAAGAAAGACCGATCGCTCAAGACTTACCACTCACTGCGAATATTTTTCTGAAAGGTCAAAGGATCTTCAGTTAAGGTTATTGTTCCAGCATACTCGGCTAAATTACTCGCAGGTTTTGCGTGGGCAAGGATTTCTTCCAGTTCCCGATCTTGAGGTAAGTCTTGTTCTGGGGTGGCAAATGATATTTTAAGCTCGATGTCTCGATCAATGATACCTGTGGGGATATCCAGATGTACCATACCGTCAGAGCCAGTATGGGTTTGAATGTGTATTTCTTGGTTTGACATAACGCTATTTAAGATGCCCACAATTAAGGCTTAATCTTACATAATCTTACCCTGTAGTTCAATGGCATAGTCGGTTCTGAACAAGGTGGTAAACAAGTAAATAGGTAAAACATTATTTACCGCTTTAGGTAGATAAGTATTGGCAGAAATAGGTAAGTAAGGTTATACCAGTGTGCAGTAAGCGGTAAAACCATAAGTAGGTAAAGCAGTAAAGCATGAAAATTATTACTGTAACGGGTTATAAAGGTGGGATCGCCAAGAGCACGACTGCTATCCATTTAGCTACTTTCTTTAGTGAGTTTGGTCAAACCTTGCTGGTTGATGGTGACTTGAACCGAACCTCTCTTGCTTGGGCAGAGCGGGGACAATTTCCCTTTGAGGTGGTGAACCAGCATAAGGCGATGAAAGCAATCTCGGGAAAAGAGTATGTGATTATCGATACGCCTGCTCGTCCTGATAGTGATGAATTGGCAGAATTAGCCGACGGCTGCGATTTGTTGATTTTGCCCACTACCCCCGATGTGGTGAGTCTTCAGCCAATGATGCAGACGGCAAGGGATTTAGGGGATGACGTTTTTTATCGGGTACTGATTACTATTGTGCCTCCCTATCCCAATAAGGAAGGTCAGATGATGAAGCAGGAGCTGCAAAAGGCTAATCTTCCCGTGTTTAACACCTTAATTCGGCGTACCACTGGGTATCAACAGGCAGCAATGAAAGGTGTCCCCATTCGCGATCTCAAAACTGGCGATCTGCGGAAGGCATGGCAGGATTACAAAAACCTTGGCAAAGAAATTCAGGAGCTATGGCAATGAGTAACTACGGCGACATTATCAAGCAAGGACGTAAGGAAGAGAAGCAGGAGACGAACCAGCAAGCGGTAAATACCGCAAGCGGTAAAACCATAAATAATGATCCTGTAAATATTACGATTAAAGTTCCCAGAAAGTCGCGTCAGTACTGGACTTCCCAGTGTAAGTTGGCGGGGCTAACGATGACAGAAGTGCTGATGTCAGCATTGGAAGAGAGGTTTGGGAAGCCCGAATAGACCTAAAACTATTGAAACCTTTACACTGCAAGGGATATAAGGTTTAATTTCTGAAAATTAGCGATCGCCCGCTTTCGCTGATTCGGGGCTGGCGATCGCTTTAAAAAATAGCTCTTGAGAAACTTCCTTTTCAAGAGCTATTTGTCGCGCTTAACGCGATCTCGCAGCACTGCGCGGTCTCGCAAAGCGAGGCGCTACGCGCGCCGCGAAGCGGATCTCTTCGCGATCGCGGATTTAGTTTTAGAAGCTGCTAAAGAAATAGGGGTAAAAGCTGACTGCTCGAAACTCATGCGTAACCAAAAAGTCTCATTCGTTGTTACTTTCTTCTAAATTGATTAATAGACAAGGTGTCTATTAATGCCCTGAAAAACGATTTAATAGACAGGGTATTTTAATGAAATTAAAATGTCTAATAATTTATAAATTCATAAACAGGTGCTTATTGGTGTAGCTTTTTGGGACGAAAAGCTTCAACTCCTAAATAGCTCTGAAAACCGCGATCGCTTGTCCGATAAATGATTTCGCCAGCAGTATCAAAAGCGTGCAAGAGCCCATTTACCGCTGAAAGTTATACTGATTTGCACAATAACTCATTGTGGAGATGAGCTTTCTGGTTGTCCTTAATAGCCGAATTTTTGAATATCTGAATCAGTTGTGTAGAATAGAAGTATAATTAAGCTTGTGCCTCGCTTGATTTTGGCATGACCAAAGCCCCTAGCCAGGATTTTCAACCCTACTTACAATCAATCTGTGCTGCTCCTAGATATAAGTATTGGTGGTCGCACTATACTCTTACAGATGTCGTCGGTAAGCGATCGCCCAAACACGAAGAATCCAAACAAGAGGAAATCTCCTCACCGTTTGATTTTGGGCTGATGGTACAAGCGGTACAACCTCAGCAAGAAGAAAAAAGGCAGGAACAGGAAAAAAAGGAGCGATTGCCAGTCCTGGAAGGGATTCGTAAATATGCAGAAAAGCACGTCTTGTTAGTAGGGAAACCAGGATCAGGAAAATCAACGGCTTTGATACGGCTGTTGTTAGAAGAGGCACAGCAGAAAAACACTCATCTCAATTCCTCCTTTCCAAGTCAAGCCAGAAGCTCAAAAATTCCTATTCTGATAGATTTACGATATTTTCGGCCTCCAACTGAGGTAATAGAGCGAATTGAAGCCTTTTTTTATCAACACGCTCCTAATTTAGAGATCGATAGAGCAACGCTAAAAACTTGGTTGCGTCAGGGGAAATTCCTGTTGCTGTTTGATGGGCTAAACGAATTATCTTCAGAGCAAGCACGACAAAAGCTCAGAATATTTCGGGAAGATTACCGCCAAACGCCGATGATTTTCACCACGAGGGATGTGAGCCTTGGTGGGAATCTAGACATTAACAATTTGCTAGAAATGCAACCTCTGACAGAGAAGCAGATGCGCGATTTTGTTAAGGCGTATCTCCCAGAAAAAGGGGAGCAGATGTTACGACAGTTACGCGATCGTTTACGAGAATTTAGTCAAACGCCGTTGCTGTTGTGGATGTTATGTGAGCTGTTTCGACAAACAGGTAATGTTCCTTCCAACCTAGGATTAGTTTTTAAGCTATTTACTCAAGGCTATGAAGGTCGTCTCAAAAAGGACGTGCCTGTGTCGGAAGATTCTCGACGCTGGTGGTCGCAGTTATTGCAACATCTAGCGTTTGAGATGATGCAAGGCGAAAAGCCAACTGATTTTCGCGTGGCAATCTCTAAGCAGGAAGCTCAGACAGTTTTGAGTGAATTTCTACAGGGTAAAGCACCTTATCCGAATGATTTGGCGCTGCGTTGTCTTGACGAGTTACTTAAATATCACCTGATTCAAATTGGAAGTGGCAATCAAATTGAATTTCGTCACCAGCTATTTCAAGAATATTATGCGGCAGAATACCTACTCAAAAAGCTTCCCTATCTCAGCGATGAGAGATTGAAACATGATTATCTCAATTACCTAAAGTGGACTGAACCTCTAGCACTAATGTTGGCACTAGAGGATAAAGAGCATCAAGTAAGAAAAATAGTCAAGTTAGCGCTAAAAGTGGATTTGAAGTTAGGGGCAAGGTTGGCGGGAGCAGTATTGCCGAAGTTTCAGGCGCAAACACTTGGTTTAATCCCTTGGGGAAAAATTCCTCAACGACTTAAAGTTGAGCTTTTGGGAAGTACGTACTCTGAGCAAGCTGTTTCTCCTCTGATTCAGGCCTTAAAAGATCTAGATTCTTCTGTGCGTTGGAATGCGATAGAAGCCCTGGGAGAAATCGGCTCGGAGACAGCTATTCCCGGACTGATTGATGCCTTAAATGATCAAGATGAAGATGTGCGTAGTAGGACGATAAAAGCCCTGGGAAAAAGCGGCAACCCTGAATCATTAACTTGTCTCTGGGAGTTGCAGTTAACAAGTAGCGAAACTTATATCAGCTCTGCTATTTCAGAAATCCAGGCTCGCTGCCAATTTTATAACTATGAAATTTTTCAGTCTAGTTTAATCGAACAAGAAGATATTACCAATCAAACTTTTGACAAGGCTTCCATTACATATATTCAACAAGTAAGAGTTATAAAAATGCCCAACTCAGGAGAGAAAAAAATCGACTTTAGCGGCGCCAGTATTGGCGGTGTCAATATTGACAGTACCGTTCATGGCGACCAAATAGGGACTCAACACCAATATGCGCCAGAACAAAAGCAAAGTCTAGCTGAAGCAGCAGCAGAGATCCAGCAATTACTCGAACAATTGGCTCAGACTAACCCAACAATAGTCCAAGCTAAGAACCAGGATGTTGTTGTTGAAGCAATTGAGCAGGAAATCAAGAGTAATCCTGATATTAAAACGAGGTTACTGAGCGCTCTAAAAGCAGGTGGCACAGAGGCATTGACGCAAGCATTGGAAGCAATATTTAAAAATCCACTCGTTAGCATTCCAGTTGAGACGATTAAGGGCTTTATTGAAGCAGAGTAGAGTCAAATTAGCATCAAGCTCTCCTACCTCTGCTTTTGTTATTGTTGAGCTGTTGCGCCCTATTTGATTTTGCCTGAGCCAATCATAGCGATCTCCCTTCACTCTATCTCAACTCTTGTTGTTGTCTGGGTTGATAATAGTTCAAGATAATGGGGTTTTCTGATATATTTCGGCTGCGACCTCGTCATAGCCTGATTTTCCGAGGTCACCTGCACACGGCGATCGCATTCACTTTACCTCAACTCCTTGTGTTGTTTGGTTTGATAATCGATCGTCATATGAGGGAAAGACGAAGTACCTCTTCAGTAATTACCGCGATCGCGCTAATTCAGAAATCGCGAAAAACTCTGATAGTTTGAGGATTACCTTTGAGATTAACTATAATTCACTTGTCTCATTTGCAGGCAAAAATCACTGACACAAGGGAAATAAGTGATTTTCAAGGGTAAAGCTTAGTAAATCTTTACTTGCTAAAAAGTATCGAAGAAACGTATCTTTTATCTTTAAGTACGTAAATTAATGCCCCTGCGGTGTTCGAGCACCCAGAGGCATGGTCAACCTAAAGCGCGAAAGCAGAGGTTAACATTGAATAATTCTGTTAAAAGTGTATCTCCTTCTCCTTCGAAAAGCAAAGCATCCGATCAACGCCAAGCCCGAAAAGATAGCTACAGAGAGAAATTCGGCAATCGTCCCCATATGATCATTCCTCAAGAAGATTCAGAATTTATCGAAACTCAAAATCCATCCACGATAAGGCTTTGGTTGCAATGCTGGCGTAGCGACCCCTATGGAAATCGTTGGACGACTTTGAACCATGACCTCCCCGACAGCTCATTTAGGAAAGCCAAAAAAATTCTTGCCGACAAAGGGTTATTTGTTTTTGAACCAAAAAAGTCAATGCGTGACGGCAGAGAAACCGCTTATTGGTTGGTAAAGAATTTGCATGGAGCTAGAAGGAATGATTTTTGGATTAATACAGACAGCCAGGTTAATTCAGACGCTCAGGACAGAACGGTAGACGCTCAGGACAGAACGGTAGACGCTCAGGACAGAACGGTAGACGCTCAGGACAGAACGGTAGACGCTCAGGACAGAGCGCCTATCTCGATCAAAACCCAGGCACAGCAAGGGCTCCAGAACCCTTCAGGAGGCATCTCAGGAAGCTCCTCAGTAACTCCTCAAAGAGTTACTGAGGAGCCTGGGATTGAAAGTGAAGCGGGCGATCGCCGGGCTTCACCCGCTTTTGATGAGCGGGTGAGCCCGGCTCCGCCACCAGATGAAAAGAAAAAACCGAAAACTAATTCATTAGATAAAAAATCACAAATTAATGGCTCACAAGAAAATTCAAATCTAGTAGAAGATATTCCCGCACCTCCTGAAAAAAATATTTTATTAAATAATTTAGAAGAGGATTATGTTTATGACTGGAGGAGTACAGCGGCAATTGGTCGCGCTAAGGCGCAAAATTTAGCCATAGAAGCCCAGCAAAAGACGGAAGAGTATCAAAGTACCTCCAAGGATGCTTTGACTCGAATAAGGGCAAATTTGGCCAGGAAGAAAGAACGCATGGATGCTGAACGCAGGGCTAAGGACTGGGAAGCTAGCCCGATGAGATTGATTGATTCGCAAAATGTGGAAGAATTGAAACGCGAACAAGAAGCTGAGCGATCTCGAAGAGATCCGCTTCGCGGGCCGCAGGAGAAATCCTTGAGGAATGGTAGGATAGTCAACCGTCCTGCGCCAGAAGACTACCCCGATGACTGGTAACCCATTGCTCACAGTCATACAGCCGCCTTGAGGTGTTCATTATTGATTTTTTTGAGGTATCTGTCACTGAATCTGCCAGCGATTTCTTCCCCAGGTCTCAGTTTATTTTCCAAGGTTTGTTTGGTGTATTCTTTTCTGCCTGTTTTTGGGTCGTGTCGCATCCAAAAAGCAGCGCTGTCAAGTTCTTGTTGGCTAGCTCCTTTGTCCGCTAAGTGAGTTCTGAAAATCGTTCTCAGATTATGTGGATTAATCTCCATTTTAAGAGTTGAATTAAATATTTTAGAAACTACGCTTCTCATGTCACCCACTGTCATCGGTAAACCTATCTCAGACTGTAGAAATAAATAGTTATGAGCTTGACCGTTCAACAATCTATCTCTAGCGCCTCCATAGACCCATTTATCTAGGTATTCATAAAAATAAGTTCCATCATGTAAATCGCGGTTGGGAAACTTAGCTAACCATTCACCATAGGTTTTTCCGGTCTTATAATCTTCTGGCTGCAAATGGATGAAGTACCTAGCTTTTTCTGGGTTTTCTAGCTCATCTTTGGGGATAAAAACCCCATCTTTGAATAATCCATGCTTAAGCGTTTCTCCTATCCTCAGCTCCCTGATCACTCTTTGCCTGGAAGGTGGCACCAAAGTAAACATCCCCAGAATCAGGAATCTTTGCAACGCTCTATCTCTTACCTCCTCAGCTCTGGGTGTGCCACTGCGTCCGCAAATTAAGTCGGCTCTGCGCTTTATTTCGTGCAGGCATCTCATTATCACCTCCCAATTAGGTAGCCAGGGTGCGATTTCTGGGTCATCCTTGGGTACTTGATTCCTGAATATTCTCAGTCTGCGGACAACCGAAATATCACTGTAGTTGTCATACTCTTCGGGATCTGTAATCCTTCTGTAGTTAAATTTAGCTACGTTTACTGCTGTATCTATGTATCCCAGCTTAGCCCCGCGCTCTGGGACTTCGTAGTCGGTGAAAAAATCCTTAACGAATTTTACGACCTCTTTGGCCGATTGTTTTGCCTCCTCCTCTTGCTGGTATCTAGCAATAAAGTAGTCATTATGAGAGCTAATTTTTTTGAAAGCGGGGTAGATATCGACAACGGGAATCAATTTTCTCAAGCTTACTTCTGTCAACGATTGTGTTTTTCGATATAGCCAACCAAGTAATCTTTTTGTTACTATAAGGGTGTTTGTGCGACTCGTTTTGCTACTTTGAATATTCGGTAGAAAATTAGCAAATTCACTCAACTCTCCTTCAATCCTCTTAAGCTCTCTTCGGTTATCTTCAGGATCTCCAGGGTATTTCTTGGGATCGAGCGATAACTGAATTTTATATTTTTGCTTGCGTTTTTTTTTGTTATTTTCAACATGACTATAATCGGCAACGAGTTTCAGAACATATTCGTATTTTTGCTTTTTAATCTTAACAGGTGAATTTAAGTTTTTCTTAATAGTTTTAATGTAGTCGATAAACTTCTCTAGGATCGACTTTTGTTGCCGCCTGTTGTCGTAGGTTATGTTTGCAGCCAACAAGGTTTCTTTCTGCGCCTTTAACAGCTTATTCCCAATATCTTCATCTAGGGGAAATTGCTCAGCATATTCGATCGCCAATTTTATGTCATGCGAGTTCAATCTCTCAGATGATCGCTCGGGAATTACGAACCCCAATCCAGGCAGTGTGTAACGAATAAAAGCAGTTTTTATTTTGGCTCTCGACCTACTATTTAAATGCCATTGATACTGCTTAAATGCTAAGGCTAAATTGCTCATTTTTTTGTTCCCTTTATAGTGTGAGACAGCTAATTCTATTTACCTTTCGTCAAAACTTATCTTTTATACAAAAGTTAATAACTTCAAGAAAGATAAGTTTTGGTTATTCTCCGTAAAATTACTGTATCACAGAAAACTGCGATAATATTATTATTTAAAAACAAAATTAAAATGCTAATAAAATAATTTAAAAACCATAAACGCCATATTTGACAAAGCTTTTGTCGATTTATGTGAGACAAGCAGCCAGTATCACGCTTAAAATTTGTGAGATAGTCTTTTACTTTTATATATAAGTAAAGCCTATAAATAGCAAGTTTTATGGCGTTTTTTATTGTCTAAAATACTACACAAAATCAATTAAGGAGCGGTTTTTCTGTTCTTTTTTTGACTTTAGTATAAAAGTAATATAGTTTCCTGGTCTATAATTTCATGGATTACTTTGAGTAAAATTAGCCCAGAAATGAAGAAGAGATCAAAACCTAAATCATCTAAATCAAAAGGATTTCGTCTATTGGGAGGAGATGAGCCCAAGAAGGTGTCTCGGGGAGAAGACATGTATGGCTATGGCGAACAGAAAAAGCAGATAGGTATCGCTCTCACAGATACAGCAAAAAAAATTCTTTCAAGGGCTTCCAAGGAAGCTGGGTTACCACGATCCGAATTCCTGGAGAGGTTGCTGAGGAATGAGGTGGTTCAAACGCTTGGCAAAAATAATCCCGATCATTAGTCGGGATTATTTTTGCTCAAATCAAAAGTGTTTGTTATCGCTTGTTATCTTTGTGATAATATACTTTTGATAACAAGTGATAACTTAATTATCATGGCAGCCAATCCATTTTTTTCGGGAAGAATTCCTCAAGCTCTATACGATCGCATAGAGGAGTATCGAGAGCAGACCGCAGAAACCAAAAGCGAAATTTTGGTTAGAGCTTTGGCGCAGTATGTTGATTATCCTTTAGGAGAAGAAGAAGCTCCGCCGCCGATTAAACAAACACTTGAAGAGATATTCAGCAGATTAGCGACAATAGAAAGCAAGATAGCTGATTATCATCAATTATCAGTTGATAACAAAGAGCAATTATCACCTGATAACACTGTGATAACAGAAAGCGATGTAGGCGACTCACAGCCCGATAGTGAGAGCAATGATATTCGGGAGTATAGCGATGCAGATCTGGCAAGTATGCTTGAGGCGGATAGATCCACAATCGGCAAAATTCGCAGAGGAAAAAAAAGGCCAAGCAGTCGTTACGAAGAGCTGCTGAAAGAATATGAGCCGTCAAAATCGGGAACTAACTGGGTGAAGCGAAGCGATCCTGAAAAGGCTGATTAAAGGCGATCAAACACAAAACTTTACTTGATAAGTTGCCCCCGATCGCTGTATCAAAAAGTTAAGCCCCTGCGGTGCTGAAGACACCCAGGAGCATTGGTCAACAATTGAATATTAATTCTTCTAATTTGGAATAATATAAGCGTCAATTAAAAGCTAATCGCCGCAGCAAGCGGAAGAAAGTTGGGATGAGTTAGAGGATTTTTAGATAGCTTTTGGCCACTTGAGCTTTAGCTAACAGCTCTCCAGATTGGTAGTGTAAAAATCCCTCCTTGAGGCGGCTACGAATTGACCAGAACTGTGAAGTTCTAACCTTGCCAGGGCAGTCCTTAATCTGCAAATGGTTAATGGAATCTTCTATCTCTTGGCTATTTCTGTTTGGGCGAGGGTTTTTCTGAACTCTTAGGATCACCTTGTCACTGCTGCGCTCGGTAACAATGCCTTGAGACAGGAATGTATTGTTTTCGGAAAATAATTCTGGCAATTTCTTTTTGCCCTTTCTACCTATCAAATAAAGCTGATAATAGGGAGCTTCAGGTAAACCATGAACCCAGCAAATAAAGTGGTGCTTTCTCTTGATGGTTTTTTTCTTAGGGTTTCTGGTTAAAAATCTTAAGAGCTCTTGACTCACAGTGGCAGGAAATAGCCCCTCGTCCGTCATGAGAACTCCTTGGGCTAAATCATCCTCACTTGGCAAATAAGTGCCGCAAATTAGCCCTGAGCTGCGGTAGAAAATCGATTTGTCCGAATCTGACATATATTTCGTTAGTTTTTTCCCATCTCTTAATTCCGTTTCAAACTTACAGTACCAAAGAGGTTGAAGGCGCGATCTCGAAGAGATCTGCTTCGCAGACCACGTAGTATCGCCTCGCTTTGCGAGACCACGCAGTGCCGCGAAGCGGATCGCACAATGGAAGCGGGAAACGGGCTACATAAGTAATTCTAACGGTTATTTTATGCAGATGCTCAAGGAGGGGGATGGCAAACACTTGACTGGCAAACACTTGACACAAGTGACAAAGATTAGGAAAAATTATAGCCATAATTCACTTGTAACAAGGTATCATGGCTAATCCGAAAGGTAATGAAGCGTCCCTAGTGAAATACAAACCCAAATGGCGCTCTGGCAAAACTCGAACTATTCGGGTGCCGATCGCCATTTCCGATCTGGTCTTAGAAGCTGCTAGAGAGATCGACGTAAATGGTAATCAATCACTGTTACAAGTGATAAGGGAACTTAAAGAGGAAAATGAGCGGCTTAAAGCTGTTAACACTGTCACAAGTGATACAAAGACGAGCGACCCTGCGGAGGTTTCCTCCGCCCCCGAACGCGCGAGGCAGATCGAAGGAAATTCACAACAGCGGTGCGCATTCCCTAGGTGAGGTTTCCTCACCTAGGGAATGCGCACCAAGAGAGCAGTCTCACCCAAAAAATGAAGATTCTATTACTGACACAAGTGAATCACAACAATTTAAGGACGCAGATTTAGCTGAGTTGACTGGTGCTGATAGATCGACAATCGGAAAAATTCGCAGAGGGAAATGCAAAACAAGCAAGTATATGGATCAGTTGAAAGACTATCAACCATCAGAATCAGGAGCTTATTGGGTGAAGCGATTTAACACTGACACAAGTGCTTAGAGGGGATTAGAAATCGAAATCCAGAGTAGAAATTGCCGTTTCTTTCTGCTGCTCAGTTACCCCTAGATAGCGTTCTAAGGCAGCTAAAGTTTTATGACCTGATATCGCCTGAATATGGCGCAGAGGCACACCAGAATCACTCATACGGGTTAAAGCAGTCCGCCGAAAACTATGGGTGCTGACCCCTTCAATTTCCAGCTTCTGACAAACGGAGCGTAAAATCGCATCGGCACTGGTTTTGAGGATATGGTTTTTGCCGTGCCTGCCGGGAAACAGATGGGGACGATTATGCCATTTATCGGTGCGATGATGTTCTGCGAGATATTCCTTGAGCTGGGGATGAACCTGAATTTCCCGTGTAGCCTGCTTCCCCTTGGTGTTGTAGGTGCGGATCACGAGCTTATCCCGCACCCCTTTAATCCCAATGACGTCACCTCGCAGGAGAGTACAGGCTTCATTAATGCGGGTCGCCCCATAGAGACAGACCCCGAACAGAGCGAGATCGCGGGGGTTGGTAAAGCCCTCATTGAATAGTAGATTTATTTGTGATGGGGTGAGGATTTCAGCTCGGCCATATCTGTTAGTTTTCATAGATCCGAGTTTACAAGATCAAAGGTTAGAAAGATCTTCTAATCGACCCAAACCCTCATGAGATGGTAGTCTCCCCCCAACGATAAGTGGAGCTGATAGCGATCGTGACCGCTGTACTAATTAGCGAATCTTATTCCAGAGATGTTTCTTTCGTGTAATTCTTCGTTGTTAGCTAATTTTTTCTATACTGCTGGCTTTGAGGCGTTAGATACTCTGACAACAAATATTTGGTATTCTTAACTTTGTCCAAAGTCCAATCTTTTTTTTCAGCAGATAATCATTTTAGTTATTTTGGGCTATATCCTATTAAATGAAAATTCTAAGTTTAACCAATCCTTGGCGATTTTTGCTTATCAGTGTATTAGTTATTGGTATATTTTTTCGCTTTGCCAATCTTGACAAAAAAGTATTCTGGTTTGATGAAACTGCAACCATATTTAAGATCTCAGGTTATCTCTCTTCCAGAAGAAGACCCACGGCTACGCCGATGGGATGAATTCTGGTCATCAATAATATAATAACAGGAAATAGGGTATAATTACTCTAGTAAAGTTTAGGTTTGAA
>JASJDR010000230.1 GCA_030065615.1 Xenococcus sp. MO_188.B8
CAATCACCTAAGGAACGCGCGAGTTGTGCTCGCGTCGCGATTCATGAGGGGCTGTCTTCGGAGGTTTCCTCCGAAGTTTAAACGCCCCGTCCAACCCATAAATGAGGTTGGCTTTCTCGCTCCCGTTTGCCCTGTAACAAAATAAAAAAACAAATTTGAGGTTGAATAATAGGAAAAGCTCATGTCATCGAGTCAGATGCGTCTCAATCGTGCTACTGGAGAATGGGTAATTTATGCTCCTAGTCGCAGGAAACGCCCCCATGATTTTCAAACTAAAAAACCAATAGAAAATATTTCCCCGAAACACTCAGAAACCTGCCCTTTTTGCCTAGGGAATGAACAAGTTCTTCAATCAAGCATCCTTGAATTTCCTGCTTCGAGTAAAGGGCAATGGCAAACGCGAGTAGTTTCAAACAAATACCCAGCATTAACTACTCAAGTTTCTACACAGCGAGTTGCCCATGGAATTTATGTAAAAACAGGTGGATACGGGAGACAAGAGGTGATTATCGAGAGTCCCAATCATGCTGAAACTCCGGCTACCTTATCAGTTGAACAAGTAGAAATCTTAATTGAAACCTACCATCAACGCTATCTCGCATTCATGGAAGATCCAGAAATCATGATGGTAACTATCTTCCGTAATCATGGTTCTGCGGCAGGAGCTTCTCTGCGTCATCCCCATTCTCAAATAATTGCTACTAGCATTGTGCCCCGAAATCGTCGCTGGCAAGATGAGGAAGCCCAGCGATACTTCGATCATTGGAATCGCTGTTTGTACTGCGATATGTTGGATTTTGAAATACAGGAGAATGAAAGAATTATTCGGGAAAATGAGTCTTTTGTCGCTTTTATTCCTTTCGCTGCTGAGGTATCTTGTGAGGTCTGGTTAATGCCAAAACGCCATCAAGCAGACTTTGGGTGCATTTCCTCTACCGAGAAAAAAGACTTTGCCGAGATTTTACAAGGAGTTTTAGCTAATCTCTATCAAAAGCTAGATAATCCTGATTATAATTACGTCATTAATAGCGCCGTACGTTACAAGACAGAAGAGCCACAGGTTCATTGGTACTGTCAAATTTTGCCTCGACTAAGTACCCAAGCCGGTTTTGAAATTGGCTCAGGAATCAGTATCAATCCTTCTCTTCCAGAAGATGATGCTCAATTCTTGAGAGGGGAAGAAGTATAGTCATTCCCAAGATAAACCAGAGTTAAGTCATACTGGGGAAACTAGTCCAGCACGGCAAAAATAACCCAACAGTTAGGAATACTTGTAGGAACACTTGCCCCTGCTTGAAAATTAATTGAGAAATAAAAATATGGATGCTACCATCTTTCTTCGTTACCCCGTAATTTCCACCCAACTTTTGTTGGATTAAAACTAGCATCAAAAATAGTTTTGTTATCGTAATAAACATCATAGGAATATGCTGGGGTAAACTTAGCTCCCCTAAGATCGGCTGCGGCAAAAGAAGCATTACGTAAATTAGCTCCTCTCAAATCTGCTTCCTGTAAATTAGCTGCCTGAAAATTAGCTTGCTCTAAATTACTATTCTGTAAATTAACATCAATTAAGATAGCTTGTTTAAGATTGACATGAGATAAGTTCGCCAACTCTAGATCTGCTAAAGTTAGATCAACTTCAATTAAACTAGAATGACTTAGATTACTATTGTTGAGGTTAGCCTGCCTTAATTTCGAATCATCTAATATTACTCTTGTTAACCTGACTCCATTTAAAGATACTTGACTAAGTTCTAATTCTTGAAAGTTGACATTCCCATTGATGTGTTTTTTAATCAGTTCGTAAAGATTAGTAAAAGATAGCTTTTGGATGTTATGGAGATTATACAAATATCTAAGGAAGAAATTAACAGTTTCCTGCTTGATATAACCTTGCTCCACAGCTAGAGAATGAAGCCGAGTTTTAAAATTTTTCTGTTTCTGAATATTTTTTAAGATAATAAGCTGCTCTTGAGTTAGTAATCCAGCGGCCAATAAATAAAATGCTAAAGGTCTTTTTGGTGGTTGCTGAATAATAGTTGACCATTTTTCAGCAAAAAAATTAGCTGTTTCTTGTTTAATCCAACCAGGAGCAGCTAAAATTTCACCAATTTTTAAATCACATCGTTTCTGTTCCTCTAAAGCGATTCTTATTTGCTTGATTGAAATTAATCCAGCTTCGAGTAGAATTTCTCCCAGAGGCGGTTTAGACGGCAAATTTACCACGGATAATAGATAATAGATAGCTGTTTATTTTTTTAAGCAACGATCAACTTAGCATATAAAACAGTCTTTGTTTAGAGTAAAAACTCAAGTTAAGTAAAAATACGTAATTCGATGTGAAGAGAATTATTTGAGACTGCTGGCATATCTACTAGCCAATAGATAATTCTAAATACTTGTTGGTAAATTTTGCCCCAGTCACAGAACGACCAGTCCATTGCGGAGGCAAGATAATGTTGCGTCTTTGATCTCCTGCTTCGATGGTGATTTCTGGCCCATATTGGGTGAGTTTAACTTGTCTTTTATCAAATCCAGGTAAAAAGACTTTGATTTTTTTCTCGGGAATCTCAATTAGTATGGGCTTAGGAATCGACGTTGCAGCAGAAAAACTAGGTAAAGCCTCGATTAAGGGTTGCCAGTTACCAGGTTCTATTCTAGGTAAAGATGTGATGGGTAAGGGCTGAAAATCATCACCTAAACTACTATTATCTGAGTCTTGATTGAGCAAAACACCACCAACAGTTAAGCCAATTTGTTGGGCGCTACCCCAAAGATATTGGGCTTTTGCGATCGCAATTTCATCGGCGGTAGTAACCAGATAAGCAATTACTCGTTGGGGATCTTCTAAAGCTTCTTTGCCTTTTTCTAGCATCTGACTCGCTTCTTTGGTCGATTCAGAGGTAAAGTTATCAGGACTCCAAGATACGTTCAGCACCGCACTGGTTACAGGTTGCACAAAAGGGGATAAAGCTTTAACAATATCTGAATCGGTGAACACTCCTTGAAAACGACGAATATACCAACTCAAAATATCTGGCAGACCAAACATTCTCAGAGTATTCAAATCCCCTGAACCGTCGTAGACAATCGCATCGTATTGATTACTACTCTCATATTCCCTGATGGCATTGAGAGCCAAGGCTTGATCCATCCCAGGAAGAATACCTAACTCTTGACCGTAAACATTTTTGAGTATTGGCGATCGCATATATTGCTGTTCTAATTTTTTCGCTTCGGCCCAGCTTTCCTCTAACAAAACTGTTGAGTTCATCTGAACCACAGATAAGTTAGCGGCAATTTCTTGAGGTTTGGCAGTGACGCTCATTCCTAAAGCCAGGGAATAAGCAGGACTAGAATCTTGCCCGATCAAGAGAACTTTTTGTCCCCCAGAAGCGAGCTTTTTGGCAGCAGCGATCGCAATTGTAGTACGACCAGTACCGCCTTTACCCAAAAATGTGACGATCGAGGACATAGTGATTTATGTTTATAAATAATTATGTAATCAGAGTTAGGCTACTGGTTGTACTTCATCTTCAAAAAACCAAGTAGCGGATTGATCATCAAATTGGATGATTACTCCAACACCACTACCATCTGTCATTTTATATTCCTTGATAGTGCCAACTTTGCCGAGTTTATCAGCAACGCTGTTGGATACTCGATCTCTAATACGATATACTTTGACTTTTTGCCCGATTTCCATGTTCTACTTCTGGTATTCTAAAAATTTAATTAAGTTAGCCAACTCACAGTTTAAAGCAAAATATGACCCCTTGTTAAGCCTCTTGCAACTCAGAACAACGATTAAAAGCTCTATGCTCTATGTTTTTAGCTAGTTTAATTTCTTCTGTCTTTAGCTCCAGCTTCCGTTATCAATCATCTTCATAGGAAGGAAAAGACTCGGTGATCATTTCCTCAGTATCTTTTTCTGATTCACTAAAACTATTTTGCGCTAAAGGCTCATTGTTAATTAAAGCATAGGCTCGCTCTAATGCTTCAAGACGATCTGCCAAGATATTTTCTGGCGGCAATAGCTGTAAAACTTTCATTTTTCTGAGACGCTCTTTTACTGTACCTTTAGCACCAACGATAAAAACCGCTCTGCGTTTACCAATAGCTTCTTTAACCATATTTTCGATCGCCAAAGAAGCTGTTACCCCCATTAAGGGAACCTGTCTAAAATCTAAAATTAAGACATCATATTTTCCCATCATGCCCATCCGTTGAGAGAGGCTTTTGGCGGCACCAAAACTCATGGGTCCTCCCAAACGCAGTAATAGCATTCTACCCTGGGCTTTTTTAAGGATATATCTTTCTTCATTATTTAAAGTTATGCCTTCATCAGGAGTCGTAATAGCCCTAATAGATTCTATTTGCAGATCCGAAAGACTCTTAACTGTTAATAAATTGGCAATAAAAATTCCCACTCCCACAGCAGTAATTAAGTCCACAAACACCGTAAGGAACATAACTACATACATTATACCTGTCGCTTTGAGGGAAATATGATGAGCACGTTTGAGGAAACTCCAATCAATAATATCTATGCCTACTTTAAGGAGAATGCCTGCCAATACAGCATGGGGAATATTTTCGGTTAAAAATCCGAAGCGAAATACAATCAGAAATAAAATCAAAGCGTGAATCATCCCTGATACTGGAGTTTTTCCGCCAGATTTAACATTAATTACCGTCCGCATGGTAGCACCAGCGCCAGGCAGCCCCCAAAATAAACCAGCAAATATATTGCCAATGCCTTGACCGATTAATTCCCGATCTGAATCATGATTAGTTCGAGTAATACTATCAGCTACTAGGGAAGTTAATAGAGAGTCAATAGAACCAAGAGTCGCTAACATTAAGCTATAACCGATAATATTTCTCAGTTCACTAAATTTTAGTGCAGGAAAATGAATTGAAGGTAAGCCAGTAGGAATATCACCGATGCGATTGAGATTACTGTCAGGGAACACAATAATCGAAATTAAAGTACCGACAATTAAAGCCAGTAAGGGAGAGGGAAAAATCCGATTCAGTCTAGTAGGTAACCCAAAAACAATGATCAGGGTGATTACTCCTAAAATCACTGCCGCAGGATTAGCTCCACTAATAAAGCTCGGAATATTGCGTACCGAGGTAATCACATTGGCAGAAGCTACATGACCAAAGAAAGGACCAATTTGCAGCAGGATAATAATTACCCCAACTCCCGACATAAAACCAGAGACGACTGTATAGGGGATCAGGGTAATATATTTGCCTAGTTGTAAAACGCCAAAGAGGATCTGAAAGATTCCCCCCAACATCACCACGGTGAAAGCTAATGCTAACCCAGTTTCCGAATTGTCTCCAGCAACGCTAGTAAAGACAGCAGCCATTACCACTGTCATTGGTCCTGTTGGTCCTGATATTTGAGAAGGTGTTCCTCCAAAAAGAGCAGCGAAAAACCCGACAAATATTGCTCCATAGAGACCTGCAATCGCTCCTGCCCCCGATGAGACCCCAAAAGCTAGCGCCAGAGGCAGAGCAACAATAGCGGCTGTAATACCACCAAAGATATCGCCCCGCAGATTTTTGAAATTTAAACCATAAAACAACTGCATAATTTCAATTATCAAGTAGCGGTTATTTGTTGTTAGGAATATTCCCAATGCTTAGGGTAATGTAACAATAACTGGCCAGGGGGAATAGTATCTCTAAGAGAACAAATAATATTTTGTACTTAGAAAATCATACATGATGGGAAATGTTATTCAATGGTAATTTATTTGCAACCATCCAATTAAGTAATTAGAACTAATTAAAATTAGCCCACCCCTGCCCTCTAATTTTTATCTTCCTTTGACATTTAATCTGTAATCTGTAACAATAGATACAGAAATAAATCAATCGTTCATCTCTCAAAAAATCTTATCGAGAGACGGAAGTAGGGAATGTCCCGAAGGAACGCGCCTCAAACTTAATGTCAAAATTATCGGAGGCGAGAATATGAAACTTGTATATCGCGGTGTAAGTTACGATTACAATCCCCCACAAGTTGCGGTTGAAGAAGGTTTAGTTACTGGTAAGTTTCGTGGTCTAGATTGGCGATTCCATAATCTTAAAAAGCCACTTGTCTTACAACCACCTGTAAATTTGACTTATCGTGGTGTAGCTTATAACAATCGACCCACAAGCACTCAAGAAAAATCTGCGACAGCAACTAATGTTCAAGAACAAGCACGTTATCGGATGCTCAGGAAAGAGAAAGCTGTTCATAATCGTTCTGCGTCAATGTTCTTACGCACTGCCCATGAGGTTGGTTTAGTATAACGTTACGCAAATTAGCCAAAATATAACAAGATTCATTGTCGGGGCGAATAACCTTCGCCTCTATAACATTTACATTCTATTAATCTTAATTACATAATTCTAATTACAAATATCTCGATCGCGTTCTGTGACGTTAGGATTAAATTTGAGATAATTAGTAATGCGAGCACATCCCTGGGTTAAAAGATTATTTAATTCTAAGTTCCAGAATAATAATCCCTGCTGGGCGTCGACACTGACGATAGTTTGATCATTATTAATTAAGGCAATACTATTAATTTTTGAGCCTCGAACTTGTAAAGTTTTCAGTAAAGTTCCGCCTTTAATTTGCCATAATTTAATTGTGCGATCGCCCCCTCCAGAGATCAGCAGTTTGTCATCTTGACTTACGACTAAACTGGTGATGCCATTTTGATGTCCTGATAATATTTGTAAAGGTTCTGGAACGATTTTCCCTGATGATTTTACCTGCCATAACTTAATTGTGTTATCAGAACTAGCAGAAGCCAAAATTTTACCATTTTGAGTAAATTTTAAGCAGTTAATTGCTGAATCGTGAGCCTGAATAGTTTGCAATAATTTTCCTTGAATATTCCATATTTTAATAGTTTTGTCATCTCCAGCAGAAGCGATAATTTTGTTGTTAGGACTAATAATTACAGTCTTAACGCGATCAATATGTCCTTCTAGAGTAGACATAACAGAATTATTAGCTAAATCCCAGATTTGAATAGTTTGATCTTGATTGCCAGATATTAGGAAGTTGCGATCTTGACTAAAGGTAATACTATTGGTTCCAGGTTCTGGAACTTCAAGATTAGAAATTAATTCGCCGCTTTCGGTATCCCAAATTTTAATCTTCTGATCCGCACTAACAGAAGCTAAAATTTTCCCATCCTTACTAAATTCTATTTGATTAATAGTGGCTTCATGACCTGATAAACTATGAATTAACTCTTGACTATTATTCTGGTGATTAATGTGCCAGATTTTAATTTTTCGCTCAGCATCAGCAGTTGCCAAGATATTAGGCTCGGCGGGAGAAGTAGCTATAGTAGATATTTCTCGATATTCTAAAGAATCAGATTGAGAAATCCTCCATAACCTTACAGTTTTATCAACACTAGCAGAAGCAATAATATAATTATTATTAACTTCAGTTGGGACAGAGAGATCCTGGCTCACCAACGCCGATGTAAGTTGCGAATTGCTATTATGAGAAGCCGTAAAAGGTTTAAATTCAACCTCTAAGACTGGCCCATTATGTCCAATTAAAGTCTGTTGTAAAATCCCCTCATTATTGTAAACATTAATTTTTCCCTCAAAGGTGGCATTGGCTAAAAATTTATCATCCTGACTCCAAGAAATATCATTAATAGATTCACGATTAGCCGAGAAATTCTGCAAATTACTTTTACTCCCATTGGCAATATTCCATGATGTCACTTCCCAATAATCACTGACAGCGATAATATTTTTTTCGTCATTACTTATGGCAAGACTAGTGATCTTTTTGTCTGATGCTGAAATAGTTTTTAATTGTTGACCACCATTATTATTGATTTTCCAGATGATTATTCTACCATCTTCACCACCAGATACTAAGTAAGAGGGAGAGACTTCAATGGTATTTACTTGATCTTGATGGCCAGATAATGTATCAATTAATTGCCCATCTTCTTGCCATAATTTAATCGTTCTGTCCCGACTAGCAGAAGCAATTATATTATTTTTAAAGGCAATATCTGTCACCCAATCACTATGTCCTTTTAACTGATGAATTTGTGTTCCTTGATTATTTTCAATACGCCATAAAATAGCAGTTTTGTCTTCACTACTAGATGCCAATAAGTAAGAATTTGAACTGGTTCCTTCTGAATGAAAAGAGTTAGCTAAAGGTTTAAACACAATATTAGTTACTCTCTTATTATGACCCGATAAACTATCTAATAATTCTCCATTTTGATTCCAAATTTTGATCGTTTGATCGTCACTAGCAGTAGCAATTAATCTACCATCAGAACTATAGGCAACCGCATTAACTTCCTGACTATGGCCTTGCAATAAATTTAACTCTTCTGTGCCATAAATAGCTTGTTGTAAAATAGCAGCAGTTCTAATTTTTTTACCATCCCAGTACTCTTGACCAATTAATTTTTGTTCCCAAAATCCCACTTGAGCTAATTGTTTACCCGCTTTAACGCTACTCACTATAGATTGTAATTGCTGATTAGATAACAAAAAGGCCTCAGAAGAAGCATTCATAGCCTCAATACTTTCTAATTTAGTAATCAGTTGATGACGATAAGCTAATCCAACAAAAATTGGTAATGTAATAGCAAGTATTGACCAGCCAATTTTAGTAATTTTATTAGATCTGTCTCTTCTTTGAATTTCCCTTGTTTCTTGGGAACGTTGCTTTAAACAAGCAGTAATAAAATCTTGAGAAACTTCCGTTAATTCGTCAGTATATTTAGTAAAAATTTCTTCGGCTTCCGCTAAGCGAATACCTCTTAGCAGAAAATCTAATTGTTGATTTTTATTTTTCCATAAAATAGCTGCTTGTTCGATTTGTCTTTGTAATTGTAATCGGGAACGATCTTCTTCTATCCACCAGCTTAAAGTTGACCAATTACGGATTAAAACTTCGTGAACAACTTCGAAGGTTGGTTCCTGCTGGATGGCTTGGCGTAGCAATTTAGTATAGTTTGGTTTTTGGCGATTATCACTACTTATTTCTGTTAATATGCCACTAGCTAATTTAGTAACAATTAAATTAGCATTAGTTAATTTGCTTAGAGTTTTCTCAATAACATGAGCAGGATATTTCGGCACTATTAAATCCGATTTGGTAACCCGACGACGAGTATTTTCTGTGCCATCCCCAATTTTTGTTAAATTAAGGAAGATCCATCTTGCAGCTTCTTGGGTTTCTGGGTCTAAACTGTCATATAATTCCTGGGCTTGTTGTTCTAATGCACCTTTAATCCCGCCTAATTGTTTGTAAGCACCGAGCGTTAAAACTCCACGGTGGCGATTTTCCCAGAGTTTTTGGAGCACAAACTGTAGTAAGGGCAAGTCCCCATTGCCACCACTTAACTCTCGTAACAATATTTCTTCTAATCCAGGCTCGACCCTTAACCCAACTTGAGTAGCAGGTTTAACTATGGCTTCTCGATATCCAGACTCTGAAAGATAAGGAGGAACTAAAATACTAGATTGTTGAATAATTTGCGATAATTCGGGAATTTCCAGACAAGAAGTGATAAACTCAGATCTTAAAATAAAAATTAATTTGAAGCGATCACTAGTATACTCTATAGTCTTTAATAATAGATCAATAAAGTTCTTTCTTTCTTCTTCCATGACTAAAGTAAACAATTCTTCAAACTGATCTACTGCTAAGATCACCATGGGTTCGGGGCGGGAGCGCAACCATTGGACAAATCCTTCTACCCCTTGAGACAATAACTCTTCTATGGGCAATCTCAGTTGCGTTTTTCCCTTTTGACCAGCCTGAGTACTTAAACATTGGGCTAAAGATAGGAAAGGGTTACTTCCAGGAGAAAAACATTTTAGCATCCAGCGATCGCTTTGGGGGATTTGTTTGCCTTGATTGAGTTCACAAAATAATCCTGCTTCGACAACCGAAGATTTTCCGCTACCCAAGGCACCTACAACGGCTAAAGTTGTTTCATGATTAACATGATTCACTAATTTCTGAACCAAAGCATCTCTACCATAAAAATACTGGGATTTATCTGGGGTAAATGCTTGTAAGCCCATATAAGGGCAAACATTAATGTCTAATATTGTCGAATCATCACGATTTTTACGAGTTTTCCTTTTTTCAGGTAAAACTTCGATTACTCCTCTAGTACTAGATAACCAGATCTGAGGAATCAGCTCGCTACCTGCTAACTCTACTTGTAGCTGAGATATCCAAGCAGCAACCGATAATCCTGTTTCGCGATCGCTTTTCTGTAAGGTAGAGATTAAGGTTTGGGTAAATTTTTGTAACCGCTCTCGAGGATTAATATTGTCTTGTTTGCGTTGCTCCTTGATGAGATCATAGCTTATGATACATTGCCCACAATCGTCTTCTAATCTTAATTCTTCCAGCCATTCTTTAATCCCTTTACTGTTAGGACAATCTAGAACAATAATCTGTTGAGTTCCCTTGGACTGATGTATAACTTTCCGTAACCATTCTCGAGAAATATAAGCTCCATTTTTAAAGACCAAAAAAGCTGCTCCAGTTTGATCATATTGTATTCTACCCCTTAGATATAAAAAGGCAGTAGTAGTGTCCATATTAGGAGAACTCTTCAGACAAGAGATAATAGTTTCTTTGATATCTATCCATTTTTTGCCTTTAACGGGGAAATATTCGACATTGAAGCCGCCTCTACCCCGTAGAATCCTACTCAAATCTAATGTAGTCTGCTTACTAACAAATGCATCTATTACCAAAGCCTGACGAGATATACTATCATTCTCTGTAACTCCCCATTTGCCGATAATAACTTTACCGAAACCTTCAACAATCCGCTTCGGAGTTTGTAAAGGGTATTCTGATTGTAACTGTATTTCCCCTCGACCACTTTTTTGTTGATTAATTAGACGTATCTGTTGATTAGAGCGATCAATATAGCGTAGAGTTTGATGATAAACATACTGGTACAAGGCATCTGCTTCGATTACTCCTTGAGCATCTGCTGCTTCCCCCCGTAACCCTCGCATGAGATAGTAGGTAAATACCCCATGTCCCAATTCTGGAAATTCCCAGGATTGCTGGGAGTGATCACAAGAAAGCAAGGCATAGAAACCTTGGCTTTTTTCCGCTTTGCGCCGTAAAACCTTTACTAGTTGAGATGTTGGGTTAGGTAAAGATACTCTGGTAGTACCTCGAAGAGTCATCCCGCCACTGTGACAAGCATCTAACCAAACTAATTGCTGGCTGGCTCGACAGCTTCCTAGCAAGCGCAAAATTTCATTTAACGGTAACCCTGTGGTAGTTAATTGTGCTTTCTTAGTATTTGCCAAACAAAGATATACCTTTTGGGTCGCAGGATCTAAGAGCCCATGTCCAGAAAAGTAAAATAGGATCGTGTCTTCAGCTCGAGCAGATGTTACTATCTCCTGTAAGCTAGTGCGTAGAGCATCTAATTCTGGTTTGCGAGCGGCAAAATCATGATGTAAGATAAGTTCTCGACTATTACCTGTAGCGGCGCTCAAGGCTTCTCCTAATCCCTGACAGTCTAATGCAGAATATTTCAGCGATGGTAATTCTACATCGTTATATTGGTTGATGCCTACCAACAAGATCCACAGTTTGCCTAACTGAGTTTGTTGATCGATTGCTTGGGAGTTTTTTACAGCGCGAGGACACATTAGGATTAGAGTAAAAATGTCAGTATCTATACTTTAGATTATCTGTTAGCTGTTGATGCAAATATCAACTAATTATCCACAGATTACAATAGATATTATTACTTCTTAATTTAGACTATGAAATGCGATTGTAATAAAATTATATTCAATTTTTCTTTTTCTAAGACTACCAAAAAGTTGGGAAAAGGGGTTGACTTTGAAGAATAGAAGATATACATTGGTAAATGCGCGGTTGAGAGAGCTGAAGCTCGCGACACCGGCCAGAACCTAGACAAATCAATAGTTTGAAGACTTTAGACAGAAATTTAGTACCTGGATAAAAATCAATAAAAAAAACCAAATCCTAAGTCAAAACCTCGATTGGGTAAGCTGGGTAAAACCCAGCACCCCTCTCGGTCAAACTAGGATAACTCAAAATCAGAACCAATGAAAGACCCGAGGGTCGAGTAAAAAAGTTCACCATGGAGAGTTTGATCCTGGCTCAGGATGAACGCTGGCGGTATGCCTAACACATGCAAGTCGAACGAATCCTTCGGGATGAGTGGCGGACGGGTGAGTAACGCGTGAGAATCTGCCTTCAGGATGGGGACAACAGTTAGAAATGACTGCTAATACCCAATATGCCGCAAGGTGAAAGTTATATCGCCTGAAGAGGAGCTCGCGTCCGATTAGCTAGTTGGAGTGGTAAGAGCACACCAAGGCAACGATCGGTAGCTGGTCTGAGAGGATGAGCAGCCACACTGGGACTGAGACACGGCCCAGACTCCTACGGGAGGCAGCAGTGGGGAATTTTCCGCAATGGGCGAAAGCCTGACGGAGCAATACCGCGTGAGGGAGGAAGGCT
>JASJDR010000231.1 GCA_030065615.1 Xenococcus sp. MO_188.B8
ATTGATGTGGTGACTCCCGATATCAGCAAACCTTTGAGGGAAGTCAATGGTGTAATTGTCGAAGTTAATGCCGCCCCAGGCTTTCGGATGCATGCTGCCCCCAGTCAAGGATTACCCCGCAATGTCGCCGCACCTGTACTGGATATGTTATTTCCCCCTGGTACTCCCTCTCGGATACCGATTATCGCCATCACCGGAACCAATGGCAAAACTACTACTACTCGCTTGACTGCCCATATTTACCGTCAAACAGGGAAAACGGTGGGTTTTACCAGCACAGATGGGGTTTATATTGGAGATTATTTAGCAGAAAAAGGTGACAATACCGGACCTTACAGTGCGAGCATGATTCTCAAAGACCCTACAGTAGAAGTAGCTGTTTTGGAATCTGCTAGAGGTGGTATTCTGCGATCGGGATTAGCTTTTGATTCCTGTGATATTGGGGTGGTTTTAAATGTCGCAGCGGATCATTTGGGACTGGGAGGGATTGATACTATTGAACAAATGGCAAAGGTTAAAGCTGTGGTGGCAGAAACCGTTAAACCTGATGGATATGCCATTTTAAATGCTGATGATCCTTTAGTTTCGGCAATGGCAGAAAAGCTTAACTGTAAAATTGGTTATTTCTCGATGAATCCTGATAATCCCATAATCGTAGATCATACTCGTCGTAAAGGATTAGCTGCGGTTTATGAAAATGGTTATATCTCTATTTTAGAGGGCGATTGGACATTAAGAATCGAAAAAGCTGTCAACTGTCCCGTAACCATGGCTGGTATGGCTCCGTTTATGATTGCCAATGCTTTAGCTGCTTGTTTAGCTTGTTTTGCCCAAGGAGTTGATATTGAAACAATTCGGCGTGGGGTAAGAAGTTTTAATCCTTCGGCACAACAAACTCCTGGACGGATGAACCTCTTTGATCTCGGAGATTATAAAGTATTACTTGACTATGCCCATAATCCTCATGGTTACGAAGCTGTAGGTAGTTTTGTGCGTAATTGGCAAGGCAAAAGAATTGGTGTTATTGGGGGGCCTGGCGATCGCAGAGATGAGGATTTAATTCTACTCGGAAAAATCTCCGCCCAAGTATTTGACCAGATCATTATCAAAGAGGATCAAGATAAACGCGATCGAGAACCGGGAGAAGTTGCCGATCTCATTGCCAAAGGCGTTATTCAAGAAGATCCGAATATTCCCTATAAAACTATTCTTGATGAAGTAAAAGCGATGAAAAAGGCATTTAAGAATGCAGAAAAAGGAAATTTAGTCGTAATTTTCCCAGAAAATGTCACAAAATCAATCTCAATTATTGAGAGAGAAATGAAGAAATAGCGATCGCAAATATAACCAATGCCATCGGTAGTTATCTCTAAACGGCGATCGTGGAAGACAATTAAGTTATTCTCTACGTTGTAGATATCTCTTTCTATCCAATCTACATCCAAAGCCCCTGACGGGGAATTCAAAATTCAAAATTCAAAATTCAAAAGTAAATTAATTTCCCCGAAAAAGAAGGTTAGAAACTAATCATAGCAAGACTTTTAGCCTATTCTATTGATTTTTTAGTTTCTGAAGAGTTAGTGCTTTCGCGATCGCTAATAAATTGCTAATAAATCGCTGATAAAGTATCTTCTGTTTCATATCCCATTGCGCCTCAATGTACCATACAAACCATAATAGTTAAGGTAAGAGGTAAGAGGTAAGAGGTAACAGGGAAAAAAAGTAAGATAATTTTATGGCGAGCAAACAATGGAAAATTAAGAAATATGTCACAGTAGATGGAGTATGTCCTTTTGAAGAATGGTTCAATAAGCTTGATTCAACTCTACAGGCTAGGATTGATGTCAGACTTGACCGAGTAAGTTTGGGTAATTTTGGGGACAGAAAAAGTCTTGAAGGAGGCATTTTTGAGCTTAGATTTCAGTTTGGAGCTGGTTATCGAGTCTATTTGGGACTTGACGGAAACCAGGTGGTAATTTTGCTCGTTGGTGGTTCTAAGAAAACGCAGAAAAAGGATATTAAAACAGCCCGTAGACTCTGGAAGGCTTATCAACAAGAAAAAGGAGAAACTTAATAATGCCGACTAAAGATTATCAAACAGATTTACTGAAACGGCTAGCTAATGCCGAGTATGCAGCACAATATTTAAAAGTTGCATTTGATGAAGCTCTAATTGACGGAAATAAATCAGCTTTTTTATTAGCTTTAAAAAACGTAATTGATGCCAATGGAGGGATGCAAAAATTAGAAAATGAAGCTAAAATTTCTCACCAGCATTTATATCAAATGTTAAATGAAGAGAAAAATACTACTCTTGAAACATTAACTTCTGTGCTTAGTGCTGTAGGAATGACAATTGATTTTAAACCATTAGTTAATAGCTAATACTGCTACAAAGAGATAAACATTGGTAATTTTTGGTTTTATATTATATTTGTATTAATATCATATTGTAAGCGATTTTTGAGCGCGCAAAGTGCAAGAGGGCAAGAGAGCAAAAGAGTGCAAAGGGCTAAGTCCTCGCGCCACCACAGGCCACACGAAACCCGCCGTAGTTGTACGTGCTGCCAGGATTGACCCAGTCGCGATAGGCAGAACGGCAGTTCCTCGGAATGTAGTTCCAAGAGCCACCGCGCAATACTTTCCTACTACTTTTTTGCGATAACCAAGCACTACTATCTTTTGGTGCGCCTTGATAGTTTTCATGCCAGCCATCTTGACACCATTCCCAGACATTGCCGTGCATATCGTATAAACCAAAGGCATTAGGTGGAAAACTACCTACTGGTGTAGTTTTTTGTCGATATTCTCCTGAGGGTTCATTGGCGTAGGTAGAAGTACCTCTGTAATTCGCTAAATCACTAGTAATCGTTTCTCCAAAATGAAATGGGGTAGTTGTGCCAGCGCGGCAAGCATATTCCCATTCCGCTTCGGTCGGTAAACGATATTCTTGGACCGTCTGTTTTGATAACCTTTGGCAAAATTCTACGGCATCGAACCAAGAAATATTCTCTACAGGTAGGTTATCACCTTTGAATTTGGAAGGGTCAGGTTTGAGATCTCGTTTGACTTTAGGTAAGGATGCGATCGCTTTCCATTGCCCTTGAGTAACTAAAAAAATGCTCATAAAGAAGGGTTGAACCGTCACCTCATGTTGGGGTTTTTCTCGTCTAAAATATTCCACATTATATTTTTTATATTTTTTACACAGTCTTTCTATTTCCTGATCTTTTGTTCCCATGAGAAATTTACCGCCAGGGATAGCAATCATTTCTAAATTTGATACTATTACCCAAATCTTCAATGAAATGTTGAGCTTGATCTTTCTCTCGCTTAATTTTTTCTAACTTTTCTAGTTTCTGTGTGTATGCTCTCTCATCAGCTAATTGTTGCTCTAGCTGCCTAATTTCTGATTGAAGAGATTGCTTTAATTCTTCCTTCTCTTTTTGAGAAGCTGCTTCTAATTCTTTAAGTTGTTGGTTGTGCGATCTCTCTGATTCTTCGAGTTTGTTTGCTGCTTGCAATCGCTCTAATTTTTCTTTCTCTTGTCGAGAACCTGCCTTTATTTCTTGGAGTTGATTACTGTGAGCCCTTTCGGTTGCTTCAAGTTGCTCTTTATGCGATCGCGCTTGATCTTCCAGTTTCTTGGTTAACTCTTCAATTTCTTCTTGTTGTGATAGATTGATCGCGGGTCTCTTAGACTGCCAAGCTCTCAGAGAATTAGAAAATTCTTGCAAGGTATAATTTCGTATTAAAGTCTAATCCTTGATCTGGATTTGAGGTGCATAAAATTTCTTCGTCTTCTAATCTAAGAGCAGCTAATAAGAATTGAACCAGCTTATAGGCGATCGCCTCATCCGAATGACTGTGACTGATGAAGATACGTGTCATAGTTTCTCTACTTCGTCTTTGCTGTTTCCTTATTAGCTTGGTAAACTACTACTTCTCAATTAATAGTATTTTATGCCTGACTATCTTGCCAAGTCGCTCTTTTTTCTTAACATTCCCGAATTTCGATCAGTTGAAATCTAGCACTTCGCGATCGCACAGTGCCTCGCTTTGCGCGATCACAATAACTCAAATTAAGATTAGACATCATTCGCAAATTATCAGACATTATTCTTTGTTCCTAAAAAGCGATCGCGTAGTAACCATTGGAGAAAGTTACTACTCCTTCAAAATCGCTGACTTCTGCGAACAAACCCTTGATAATTTCTTGAATTATTTTTTTGTCATCTACTACTAAAATACGAATCATGAACAAAAAATAGAAAATTAGTCAATAGTTAAGGAAAAATAAGTCCAATGCAAACTATCCGATTACGCTCTCATGTAGATATTGATGGCAGTTTACAACTTCAACTCAATGATTTACCTCCTGACCAAGACATAGAAATTGTTTTAGTTTACCAAGCCGTAGCCACAAATACAGATCAACCTCCTATCTCTGAGGAAAAAGATACTATCATCGGATTATTTGCTGGATCGCCTAATCTTGCAGAACAATCAGAAGAAATCTTGCAACAAGAAATTCAACAAAATTCTGGATGGACATGGAAACAGTCATAGCAGATACGGGATTTATCGTTGCTTTAACTAATATCTCAGACTCAAAACATGGTGTTGTTAAAAGTGTTTATCTGAAGCAACAGAATATTCTTATGCCTCAGACTGTATTGGCAGAAGTTGCTTATCTAGTAGGACGAGAAGCAGGGATCAAAAACGTTTCTACTTTTCTCAAAGGACTTACTGCTAGTCGATTTTCATTGATCGCACTCACTACAGAAGATATCTTAAGGATTGCAGAAATTCTTGAACAGTACGTTGATAGTAGGATTGATTTTGTTGATGCGAGTGTTATGGCTATGGCAGAGCGACTTAATATTAATACTATTTTGACTTTAGATTACCGTGATTTTAGTCTATTTAGACCAGAACATTGTGATGCTTTTATTCTAATGCCATGAATATAATAATTAAAGCGATCGCCTCTTAATCATTGGAAGCTGTTCCTGCTATAGCAATCCTCAATCATTGGTCAAAAAGTGCAAGCGTCTCGCTCGCGTGAGCAAGATGCTCACCCTACAAATTGTTAATCAGATTAGACATTACTTTTGTGATTCAGTTTCTATATAAGAATAATCATAAAGTCTTAATTCTGTTAATTTCTGTAATCCTTCTTGGCGGACGGATATCGTTTGTTTCTTATTTGGAATCACTATATGAGCGATCGCGTTTCTAGAAAGTATAGCTAAAATTGCGATCATGCTTTTCTTTCTTAGCGATCGCGCTCAAAATTGGCAATGATTTGCTGAATTGTTTTTAGATCAACATTGTCTTTTTCGGATTTTGAGTAGATATCCAGTAAAACAATGCCTTTGGGTGTCTGAAGCCAATAAATCAAACGATAACCCCCACTCTTTCCTTTTTGAATATCACTGTTTTTAATACGCAGCTTATAAACAATGGATTTAAGACCAGAGATCCGATCACCTAGCGTCTCTCCCAATCTCAGTTTTTCTAAAATTGGCTCTAAGTCGGTTTGGATGTGGCGATATTTTTTAGCTAAAAATCTTGCCTTGCGTTGAAATTCACGAGTGACTTTGATTTCAATGGGAGTAGGCTCAGGCAATATCTGTCTCCTTCCATAGTTGAGACAATGGGATAGTCTCATCTTCCATTGCTTGCTGCCAAGATCGCTTGAAGCTTTCTTCTGAAAAATTCTCGTCTAGCTGGGTTGACTGATTATTAGTTTCTTCTGGTTCGGAAACTAAGATAATCACTTTCACTGTTGCAGGTTGTGGTGAGGTAGGTGATAGACGAAAATCAGGTAATTCAACTTGTCCGTCAGCAGTGACATTTGCAGTTAATTCGTAGGCTTTCATAGAAAGTTGATTTTGAATGTGAACTCTCTTTTCTATTTTAAAGTCAGTAGGCTGTTTTTACTTTCTTATTCTATGATCACTTTTCCAGAAAGCATTCCTAAAATAGCGATCTCGCAAAGCGAGGCACTTCGTGAGCCCTTCGGTAGTCGCTGTCGTGATCGCGATTTTCTTTATTTTGCGATCGCAGAAAGAAATAGTTCTTAGTTATCAACATGATCGCGATCGCAATACTAGCTTGATCAGAGATCGCATATCTTCATAATGGTAGGAGATGGTGTTGGGTTTCGCTCTTCCCTCGAATCGATAGGTTTTCTCAAACATATTTATTCGCGCAACCCAACCTAAGGGAGATCGCCAGTAATGTAATCGCACTAATTCCTCGCGTCACCATAGGCCACACGAAAACCGAAATTAAACAAAATTCTGGATGGACATGTAAAAAAGTCGTTAACGGGTGAAATCATTATGTAATGAGTTGGAATACTCAACAATTGTTCCCTTCTGCCCTCTGCCTCCTGCCTTCCTCACACAGTGAGGTAATAATTAAAACGATCGCGTAGCTGAGTAATCGTTAAATGTTGCGTCCAATATTCCACTAAAGCATGACCAAAAGCCCAGGAATTACGATCGGGATTGGCATCATTTTCTAATAACAATCCCCAAAGAGATAACAGATCAAAATTACCAATACTCGGCTCATCACTCAACAAAGAAAATAACTCATAAGCCATTTGTAATTTACCAACAAATACCCCCGATTGTTCCACAGGAATTTGTTGCGCTAACAGATGAGCTAGAGCAGGATTGCCAATTGTCATTGTCGAAAGCAACTGTAAAATTGGACTTTTCGCGAAACTAATCACACCTTGAGTGATTGTAATTTGCCGAGTGTAGCGATCTATTATTTGCGCCGCAGCGACAATGCGGGATTCACGATCGCGTAAAAAACGAGCTAATCTCAATTGCTTCGCTGGCTCCAGCGCTTCGATTAATGCTAGAGATAAAATATCAATTCCCCAAGCATCCCGCCCTAGTTTAGAGTCACTATTGACTAGGGGCAAAACTAAATCGCAATAATCACTAAAAATTTCTTGACGATAAGCGATCGCATCACGGATAGATCTTTCTTTAGGTTGCTCTCCCGTTTGCCAATCATAGGGAGGATTCCATTCCCGAATCGGACGTAACTTATCCATTTGGGTAATAATGGCAATCGCTTTTCGCTCAGGGTTAGCTTCTTGAATTGCTTTGAGGAAATCGAGATCCATTTGTAGAGAAGGATCGAGTACGGGATTAACTAACAACAGTAAATCGGCATTAATCCCATAGTCTAAGACTAACTCTTTGAGATCTGCGCGATTGACTTGTTCATAACCAGGAGTATCCCAGAGAGAGATCCCTGCTGAGTCTTCGGTTTGCCACTGATAACTTTGAATGCGCTCCGTACTAGGTAAGACTGCAACTTCAGCAATATCAGTTTTAAAGAGACTATTGATCAGGCTACTTTTCCCCGCGCCAGTGCGCCCAATCAAAAGAATATTAATTGGTTGTTCGGCAATGGCTTCGCTACTCTCTACTTGTTCGATAATTTCTCGGACAGTTTGCGTTTTCTCCACTGTAGGAGTCGCTGTTTCCCTAACAAAAGTTGGTGGTAGACCTGTGCCACTATAAAGCGCGATCGCTTGACGACAGAGATTTCTTAAAGCTGCTTCGCGGAATAATTGATTAAAATTAACCAGAAGCTGTTGATTTACCTGGGAATCAATCCCTTTACTCGCCTGTTTCGCGATCGCAGCTACGGGATTGAGTACCCATTGCGCCCAGTTCAATACCTTTCTAATTTTTTGTGCTGAGGGCTCTAATTGGCGATACACTTCATAAGCTTCGTAAGCTTGTCCAATAGTCGCTTGATTTAATACAGGTGAGAGATCGTTAATCCAGCGATCCATATCATCCACCGTACCGCGAATTAAACCATAGGCTTGGGGAATATAGATATTTAGCAGAGGGCGTTTCACCTCAGGATGATAGATAGCCGCGATCTCAACTATTAATTCTTGACATCGAGACAGAAACAATTGCCAATCTTGCCAAATAATCGGGTCAGATTGAGATTTTTGGAGAATATTGGACAGAGCAGATTCGATTTGATTGCTAATTGCTGCATCAGGGGTCGAGATATCCTCATTTGCTGCAATTTCTTGGGTAATTTGTTGAACCGCGGACTCTAAATCTGTAGTTGCTGACTTTGTCCATTTCACCAACAGCCAACGCCAACCCACAAAGATCAGAATAAATATCCCCCAAATCCAATTAATTCCCCATTGATGAATCTGATAACCCGCAGAGATTAAGAGAAAAGTTACAGGTAAGACTACGGGAATGGTTAAAACTAGCCATTGCCAAGATTTTAAACGGATCATGGTTAAACCATCAAATATTTAATTTAAAGATGAAAACTAACAGAAAATAGTCATAACCCCACCAAGTTCGAACCGCTTGTCCTCATTATTCTATCTTTCATTCTGTTTTCATAACTTTTGGAATTAAGGAATCACTTTTTTAGCTAATGTGGCATCATTCCCAGCTACCAACTCTTGCGGTAATCGTCAGGATAAATGCCGGTTGCATGATTTTACTCAAATAGATTCTAATACAGGAACTGTTGGTGTGGTAGTTCATGCAGCAAGATTGCTTAAATTGCGTTTTGCCCCAGTTTGACGGCGAATATCCCGCCAAATCTGAGTAGCGGACATTGCACCATCGGCAGCAGCAACTACTACTTGATTCATGCCTACTTTCAAGTCACCCAGGGCAAATATCCTGGGGTGAGAAGTCCGCCCCATCTGATCTGTAATTAAATTACCACCTTGATATTCCAAGTCGAGGTTTTCTAGATAGTCGGAATGATAGCGCGAACCCATTGAGATTAGTCCAGCTTCTAAATTAATTACTGACCCATCTTCTAACTCTACACCATTCATTTGGTGATTCTCGCCCAAAAATTGTTTTACAGGGGTTTCCACTAGAGAATAGCGATGCTCTTTTAGTTTTTGACGTAGTTCAGAACTGACATCAAATAATCCCTGAGTAAATACAGTAATGTGAGGAGTAAACCACCCCAAGCTAAAAGCTACCTGGGCTGCACTTTCACTACTGGCAAACACTCCGACTTTTTGGTCTCGCATTTCGTAACCGTCACAAAGTAGACAGACGTGTAGGTTGTAACCAGCATAGTCAAAGACATTTTGCATCTTCTCTAAAGCTGGTAAGTGATCAATAATCCCGCTGGCAGCAATAATATATTTAGCCCGAAACTCGACACAGATGCTATTGGTTCTACCAACTTTTACTCTGACTAAAAAAGTTTCTCCTTCATCGATGATTTCTTCTACATAAGCGTTGAGTAAATCACCACCAACAGATAGATAATGTTCTTTCCCCTGTTTGAGAAGAGTTTTGCCAGGAGTATCTGGAGGCAAACCGAGATAGTTATGTAATTCTTGCATCCAGAGAGAACGAGCTTTACCTTTATCAATGATTAAGCTGGACAGAAGATAGGGTTGTAGATAGATTCCCGCAGATAGTCCACCTGCACCACCACCGACTACGATGACATCATAGACCTGATTTGTTTTTTCGCTAAGGTTGTGTTTTGTAAGTTTCATAGTTTTATATCTGAGGTTTAATTACATACAGTTGAATTCTTCATTTCGTTGAGAGACGATACGAGCTGGAATGCCCACCACCGTAGAATTTGCAGGTACATTTTTTACTACTACAGCACCAGCACCAACACGAGCATTACTCCCAATATTGATATTGCCGAGAATTTTTGCTCCTGCACCGACGGTCACATTACATCCCAGAGTGGGATGGCGTTTTCCCTGATCTTTTCCCTTGCCACCTAAAGTTACACCCTGATAAAGCAAACAATTGTTGCCAATTATTGCGGTTTCGCCGATAACTATTCCCATACCGTGATCGATAAAAACTCTGTTGCCAATCTTTGCGCCTGGATGAATTTCAATTCCTGTGAGGCAACGAGCAATATGGGAAATCAAACGAGGGAAAAAAGGAAGATCTAACTTGTGCAACCAGTGCGCTAAACGATAGAAAAATATGGCTTGAACCCCAGGGTAGCAGACTAATATTTCTAGCCAATTACGGGCTGCGGGATCTCGCTGAAAGGCGATCACATAATCTTCAATAACCGTTTTACTAATCGTTTTAAGAGCAGTCCAGCGATCGCGGTAAGAATTGGTAAAGCTGGTTAATACGTTGAAAGAAGTCATAATTGAGATATTTTGAGCTTATGTATTATTTAATGGCAGTTTAAGCTTGATATACTAAAGCGCTTTGATTTAAAGAAAAGGATGCTTCGGTTTTTCTTTCGGTTTCTTGTGAGCTAACACTAGAGGCAGCAATTATTAATAAAGAAAGAGCGATAGTAATAAAATCAGTGAAGCGTTTCATAATCTAGTCTCCTTAATTCAACAGTAACTTTAAAATTAGAACAGACTAGTCTGTCTATAAAGAAGCAAAAAAAATTAGTTCAATAATTGAATCACAGCGGCTTTACTCGCCTGAATTGGCCAAGGATCACGATGAACGCGACTTTCAATTGATCCTGCCTCAAAGAGTAAATAGACGGCAGTTGCTTTAATTTGAGCTGAATCTGGTGAAATATCTTCTGGTAGAGCTTTTTTGACCAATTGCTCGATATAGAGCCTAAAATCAGTTTTAAATTGAGCAATTAACTGACGAACTTTACATTCAGGTTCGGAAAATTCTACCGCTATGTTCATAAAGCTACAACCTCGACATTCAGATTTTTGGGCAATATCTGCTAGATAATCAAATAAAGCTAATATTTTTGCCTTTGGTTCTGCGAACTGTTTTTCTAGCTGTCGTAGTTGTTGAAAGAACTTGGTGTTATGGGCTTCTATATATTCCAGAACCAATGCCTCTTTAGAAGGAAAATGCTGATAGAAACTAGCTTTAGCAACTTTTGCCTCCGCAATTATTTGGTTGATCCCAGTCGCTAGATAACCCTGTTCGTAAAACAAGCGATCAACAGTCTTGAGAATCCGTTCTTTTGGTGTTTGTTGTTTGATAACTGTGTCCATAATTTAACTATAAAACAGACCAGTCTGTCTGTCAAGTTCTAATTTGAACAAGATTCCATCATTGCCCCCTTAGAACAGCAATTTAATAAACCCGTTTTGCAGTGGACAATGCTTACTTGAGTTGCCGAAGTTCTTCACACAGAGAGTGATCATTGAACTAGAATCGCTAGGCGGAAGTAATAAGTGACAAGTAATACAATTACAAATTCATGAAACAATCTTTCAAAGAATAAGCGACTTGTTGTTGTTCTTCACAAGTAATACCAGGAAACATCGGTAAAGATAACACTTCGCGAGAAGCTTTCTCTGTCATTAGTAACATACCTACCCTATAACCTAAATCCTGATAAACAGGTTGTAAATGAAGAGGAAGAGGATAATAAACCATAGAGATTACCCCTTCTTGTTGTAATTTACTGCGCAGAAGATCACGAATGATTATTGAATCTTGATTCCGATCTTGAACACGAATTGTATATTGATTCCAGACACTAACTCCACCGGGCACTTCTTGAGGCAATGTAATATCTGTAATATTTTCTAAGAGTTTTTGATAATTATTAGCAGCTACTCTACGTTGTTCGTTCCAAGTATCAAGATAGCGAAGCTTAATATCTAAAATAGTAGCTTGGATGCTATCGAGACGGCTATTAAGTCCTGTTAAATCATGGCGATAGGTAACTTTTGCCCCAGTTTCTCGAACTAAACCATGTTCCCTTAATAATTTTACTTTACTTGCGATCGCATCATTATTGGTGGTTACGGCACCTCCATCACCACAACCTCCGAGATTCTTGGTCGGAAAAAAACTAAAACAACCCACATCACCAATACTTCCTACCTTTTTTCCCTGCCATTGGGCTCCTGTTGCCTGGGCACAATCTTCGATAACATAAAGATTATGCTTTTGTGCGATCGCTATTAAGTCGCTCATGTTTACAGGTTGACCGAATAGATGGACCACAATAATTGCCTTAGTCCGATCTGTAATTGCTGCGGTAATTTGCTGAAGATCCAAATTAAAACCATTAGCGTCAAGATCAACAAAGACAGGTTTTGCCCCCACACGAACAATGACTTCACTCGTAGCGATAAAAGTAAACGAGGTTGTAATCACCTCATCACCCTCTCCGACATCCAAAGCTCTTAATGCCATGTATAGAGAATCTGTTCCCGAATTACAACCTATGGCATATTTAGTACCAATATATCCCGCAAAATTTTCTTCAAAATCCGTAACTGCTTTACCACCAATATATCTGCCAGAGCGCAAAATTTCTATAACCTGGGATTCTACCTCTTGGCTAATAATTTCGTGCTGTCTAGTTAAATCGACAGGGGGAATATTGTTCACTCGTTTGCACCAAAAATTAATACCAAAACCAACATTAAATCAGTTATCAGTGACCAGTTATCAGGTTGGAGATGGGGATTGTCCCCTAACTAAAACCTTAAGCTTACAGAGGCTAGGAAATTAGACCCCTAGATAAATTGAACTGGTCACCGGTCAATCTTAAACCCAGATTAGCTTAAGCTTTAAGCTACATCTTAAATAACATTATCGTGAATATAGCAGTTTTAGCTTTTCTAAGGGAAAAAAGCAGAATTGCCAACTAGAACATAAGTACTAATAAAACT
>JASJDR010000232.1 GCA_030065615.1 Xenococcus sp. MO_188.B8
CTTCGGACTTGCTGAGTCTAACGACTTGCGCGCGAGACACGCGGAGGTTTCCGAGTCCGCGTCCCTTGGGGAAACCCCAAGGGCTTGTGTCGGACGTTCCGCAAGTGTAATCGCGTAAGACGCTCCGCAAACGCAACGCGCTGGGAATTAAGCTAACAGTTAACCGCAAAGCAGTTTAATGGGCAGAAGAAAGCTATTTTGTTTGAGTTTCTCTCGGCTGGTGATCGTAGGTTGCGATCGCCTAACTACTCATTTAGTTCTACACACAATTCTCGTAATTTTGCTGCTAATTGATCTGCTCGTTGTTTTTCTGCCTCAGCTCGTTGTTTTTCCACCTCAGCGCGTTGTTTTTCTACCTCAGCGCGTTGTTTTTCTACCTCAGCCCGTTCCTCTCCTGTTAAGATGAGATTACCTTGCAGATCCCACCACCGTAACCAGGGTAATTCCAAATTTTTATAGATTCCTTATTGGTAAAACCCCCTTGCACCCAATCAGCAAGAACAAATGTACCGCAAATCTAATCAGTCTTCAATTACCCTAGAAAACTTTCAATTGCTCTTTTCAGGAAAGTTGTCACCCGACAATCGTTGGGTAATCATGGCGGAATTGATTCCCTGGTCAAATTTTGAAGCAGAATATGCAGAAAACTTCTCAGAAAAAATGGGTGCGCCAGCTAAACCGTTTCGGATGGCATTGGGAGCATTAATTATTAAAGAAAAACTAGGAACTTCAGATCAAGAAACCGTAGATCGGAGAAATAAGCTGGATAAAAAGCCAAGAACTTATCGCAATAAAGCTAGAAAGGATTATTTGAAAATTGCGAAAAAACGCCGTCCATCTTGGAAAGAAAGAACCGATGCTATCTTCAAACAACTACAATATATCAAAAGAAATTTATCTCACATAGAGAAGCTAACAAATTCAGGAACAGAGTTAAGCAGGCTAAATCCAAGAATCTATAAAATCTGGTTGGTTATAACAGAAGTTTATCGCCAACAATGGCAGGATGTATGAAAATGAATCAAACAGAATTGACGATAGAATTGTAAGTATAACTCAACCTCATATTCGCCCTATAGTGAGAGGAAAAGCGGGAAAATCCGTAGAATTTGGAGCAAAACTGTCAGTAAGCTGCTTCGACCATTATGTTTTTTTAGACCATCTAAGTTGGGATAACAAACATGAATCTGGAGACTTAAAAGCACAAATTGAGCGTGAGGCACGCGGAGGTTTCCTCCGCTTGTGCAATCACGCTGTTGAAGAATATAAAAACTACACTGGATACTATCCCTCCTCAGTTCATGTTGACCGAATTTATCGTACTAGAGAGAATCGAGCTTGGTGTAAAGAGAAAGGAATTAGAATTAGTGGACCACCATTAGGAAGACCGCCTAAAAATATTAGTCAAGAGACTAAAAAGCGCACCGCCCGCGCTGAGGTCTCCTCAGCGTATAGGACGGAGCAAGAAACAAGCTCTAGATGATGAAAGAGTTCGTAATGCTATCGAAGGGAAATTTGGTCAAGCAAAAAGACGCTATGGTCTTAATTGTATCATGGCAAAACTTTCTGAAACAGCAGAAACTTCCATTGCAATTACCTTTTTAGTCATTAATCTTTCTACCCTGCTCAGGCAGGTTTACTGTCTTTTTATGTCTTTATTTCTTTATAGGACGTGAGTTCGACGAAAAAATTAGAAAAAAGAAAAGCTGAGATGTACACTCAGAATAAGCAATAATACCGAGTATCTCAGCTAGTTCTATGATGACATCAAGATTAGATATCACACAAATATTCTGTGATGTAGATGATTTTTGTAATCAGTGGTCGAGACTATGGCAACAACAAAAGCAGCTACCATCAATGCCAGAGGAAAAACGTTGTCGTTCGAGAATGTCCCTGAGTGAAGTTATGACAATAGCGATCGCCTTTCATGGTTCTGGATTTAGAACATTCAGTTTTATACGCTTCAAGTCTTGCCACATTGGAAAAAGGCATTTCCCAATCTTGTCAGCTACAATCGCTTTGTAGAATTAATGCCTTGGAGTCTGATGTTGTTATGTTGTTTCCTCAACACTTGCAAAGGAGAGGTTACGGGAATTAGCTTTGTGGATTCGACCCCAATAGAAGTGTGTCATCCTTGTCGAAGTCGCTCACACAAAGTCTTTAAAGATATTGCAGGTTGGGGGAAAAATTCTATGGGGTGGCATTTTGGTTTCAAGCTCCATCTCATCATCAACGACAAAGGTGAACTACTTGCTTTCAAACTGACCCCAGGTAATGTGGATGACCGTCAACCATTGCCAGAGATGGCTCAAAACATCTTCGGTAAGTTATTTGGTGATCGTGGTTATATCTCTCAAGAGTTATTTGAGCAGCTTTATGAGCAACAACTTCAGTTAATTACTCGATACAAAAAAAACATGAAACAGAAGTTGGTCAAACTAATTGACAAAATCCTCTTACGTAAAAGAGCTTTAATTGAAACTATTAATGACCAACTCAAAAATATTTTTCAAATCGAGCATTCGATCGCATCGAAGCATCTGGAATTTTCTAGTGAATCTGATGGCTGGGTTGATTGCTTACACCTATCTACCAAACAAGCCTTCTATTGATTTAAAGCCGAAAGAATTACTAGCTCTACCTCCTGCTGTTTTTTAATTCTGTCGAACTCACGTTAAATACAAACAGACTACTGGCAATTTCAGTAGTTGCAAGATGCAGCTATCACTAGCTTAGTTCATTTGTATCGGCATATTTGACATGCTCCCATTCAGGCATCTCCTCAAGGAAGTTCTTCTCCTTCTTTACTTCCTGTTTAGTTCTTTTCTACTTGTCAATCTTTCTCAATTCTTGCCCCCCTGTGAATTATTACATAAAAACTATTTTCAAGACAGGTTTAATTTTTATTTATTTATGATGATGGTTACTGTAAAGTCTCCTTTATTGTCCATAAACCATATTGATTCTGAAGTTTGCAGTTTATCGTATATGTTTATTCACTGGTTGAATCTCAGTTAGCTAGCCATCAGGTACATCAGCAAATTATGGAGATTGATTATCGGTTTGGTAACGGCTCGACTAGCTCCTATCTTGCCCTTAGTAATGATGGTGAAAAGTTAAACCATCAGTTAAGAAAACATCGTAATTCTCAATTAGAAATAATCAGAAAAATTCGAGAGATAACGAGATATTCTGAATGAATGTTCAATTTATATTTCGTAGTTTAATTCACCTTTCTCCTCAAGCCTCCATTTTCCAGAGCTAACAATGTGAGAAACTTTAGCAGGTTTATTAAGAATGAATTTATCAGTATTACCAGATTTATATCCAGCAAACAATGCTTTAGCAGTAATCTTTTGAGACTTGCTAATTTGATTTTTTTTAGGAAATAAATAACTAGCTCCCATTCCAGGTATGGAGACAATCCAAAACTCACCCTGATTCGGAATAGATTTTTCCAAAATTACATCAGAACTATTACCATCGTATCTTTTGGTAGCACTTTCTTCCATTTCTGAAACTTCCTCAATATGAAATTTATCTGATGATTGGCTTAATAATAGTTCTGGGTTTTTCTGGTAAACCGTAACTAAAGTAAAAATATCGTCGGGTAAATGTTGAGATTTGCTACTTTTAGCCTTGCTAGTAAGCTCTGTGACTTGCTTTTGTAACTGTAAAATTTTTTGTTCTAAATCTGATTTTTCTTTTTCTAAAATTTGTCTACCAGAATTAAATTCTTGTCTGTCTTTTTCAGATTTATTCTTTAATTCTTGTAGTTCAGATTCTAGTTCTGATATCTTATTTTTAAATTGTAAATTCTCTTTCTCTCTTTCTTCATCCTGGGAAATAAAAGATAAATATTGTTTCTGTTCATCCAATTGCTCTTCTAACTCTCTAATTCTATTTTGTAAATTAATATTCGTTTGATAATTTTGCTTCAATTGTTGCTCTAACTCAATACATTTTTGTCTTTGCTCAAAAGAAGAATTTACTGTTTTACCTAAATTCTGTTTTTCAGCTAATGAGTTCAACAAATTTTGTATTTTTGATATTTCAGTTTCTAATACTTCTTTTTTTGGTATACTTGCTTGAAGAAGATTTAGATTATCACTAACATCCTTAAAAGAATTACTAATTTGGTTAAAACTTTGTGATAATTGGTCTAGTTTTTGGTTATCTAGAACAGAGCTATTATATGTTTCTACTAATGATTTAATACTTTGAATTTCCTGATTAATATCTGATATACTATCAGTGATATCATGACTAGATTCGGTTGTATACTTACTACTGTTGATCTGTGACAAGCTGCTAATAATTAGTTCATTAGCTGATTTCCTAACACTACTCAATTCATTAATAAAATTCTCTATTTTTTCATTATCTAAATTACTATTTTTATCTTTTTGAATAACTTGTATTTTTGTATCTATATTTGCTAAAATTTTGGAAAAATCCCGTGCTTTATTTAATACTTCTTTTACTATTTTCTTATTATTAGTATCATTGAAGTCACTTTGAATTGTTAAACTATTACTTTTTGATTTCCATAAAAGAACTAAAAATACCAAACCAACCAAACCAATAATGGATAATAATAAGTCAAGAAAGTTTATATCCCAGAAAGTTGACACTTTCTCTGCTCCCTCTTCATCGCCAGCATTATCAGAACCTGTTGCTTGCGTAACTGTACTGACTTCAGGATTTGGGGATTTTGTTTCTTCTGCACTTGTTTCTTCTTCACTACCAACATCAACCAAATTTGATATTTGAGAACTACTTTCTCTTAAATTTTTTGTTAAACTACCTAATAATTTTTGTGCAGCAACACGAGTCCCTTGCCCATCTTCCCCATCAGGTTTACCTTGTTGCTGCTCTTCTTCAGAAAATTGATAAAGTGCCTGACCTCCAAATTTTATTTCAGACAGTTTAGTTTGAGCTTGTTGAATATTCCCTTTGATTAATAAACCAAATATATATTTGTTGAGATTAATAGATTTAATAATTTTATCGTCAAAATCTTGGAATTCTTTTCTAGCTGTGACCTCTGGACATTGGCTTTTAAATCTTTGATAGTCTTGCTCAAAAGAGGTTATTTTAGATGAAGCTTTCTGATAAAAGTCGGCGGATAGTTGTTCTGGCTGAAGTAATGGAGCAATTTGACTTTGATGATTACTAATAATTCCTTGTAGGCTACTAAAATTTTGACATGAATTTGTCTCATCTTCGATTACCTCTTCAGAAGAAGATAAGTCTCCAGCCTCATTTTGCTCATTTGCACCAGTGGGAGTTTCACCTTGTCTTGAACCAGTTCCAATTCCAACGCAACCACTAACAGAAGTAAATAACAGTCCTAAAATCAAAAAGTAAATTGGTATAGTTTTAACTTTGCTCATCGCTATTGCCTTGATTGAGAACAGTTAACAGAGCTTTTAATCCAGTAACAAAAGGAGGTTCAATGCGAATCTCATTGGCATCGCCAGTCATATTTAATAACTCATCTTCTACTATTCTGTCTACACTTCTCCAGAGTTTTTCCTTTTCTTGGAGATTGTCATCTTTATAACATTTGAGTGGTTTGATGCGTTTGAGTTTTAATTCTTTAATAGCATCATGGTATTTATCCAGAAAATCCTTTAAATTCGATAGTTGCGATGTAAAAGTATTTATTTGTCCTTCCAACTTGAGCTGCGATGTAAAGCTAATAATTTCTCCATTTATACAACACTCCTCCCCTGCAAAAGGAGCGTCATCATCATCTTCGTGAAGATCTCTTAGATTACTATTTCTCTGATCTAAAACCAAACCACAAGCTACTTCCGCTTTAGGTTGGGAACTCAATACAGTTTTTTCGCGAGTATCCTCAAAACCAGAACCCTCACTCAACATCCTGCTAAATAAACGATGAGCATCACTACCACCATCAAATTTTCCCCCTAAAGCTAACCAATTAAAAATTCGCGAACCATTGCCACCAATATATATAGGAGTATTGAGGTCTCGTTGATATTTACCTTCTTGAGAAAGTGCATCTAAAATAATCCCGACATAATAATACAAACCAGAAATCCCCAGCGTCGAAAGCTGGACAATATCTTGTAAATTAGGATCGTCATCAAACAAAGGTCTTTTATCTTTCAGCCATTTTTCACCTTTGCTTATTAGCAAAGCATCTAGCTTGACATAGAAAGGTTCTGGTCTTTTTCCCTTTGCCAACTCAATAAAATCATCCCCTAACTCTTCCTTCTCATTTTCCTCAAAGAAGCAGTCCGTCAAAAAATCGACTTTTTGTTTCATAAACTGAGACAACAAATCTCTACCTGCTAATTTAACAGAGCATTGGTGAAGTAAATTGCGCCCTTGCCAAATAGAAATATCTGATGTTCCCCCACCCATATCTATACAAGTCGCATAGGCTAAATTTTCCCCTTCATAACGCCAAAAATAATGAGCCAGAGCCAAACTTTCCGTCCGAAAATAATTACCCTTTTCTTTAGGCAACCATTTATGAGTCATTCCAGTTTTTGTTTCTAACTCTTCAATGATATTTTGCCAAGTCAACTTATAAAAATTTCTGTCTTCCGAAGAAAAAGCAGAGGGATAAGAAACCGTCCACTCTATATTTCTGACATGATTTTGGGCAGCTTGTGCGGAAATCAGTAACGCTAAATGTTTCAAAAACAGTCGGTTATAAAGAAGATTTTCTTTAGACCACTTGAGTTCGGTTTTGATATGGCGAAGATTAGGATCGAATGTCTGAAGACTTTCTGGTATAAACAACCGACCATCAAATATTGGTTGTTTCTGTTCCTTAGCACTCAAAGTTGTCAATACTGTAGACAAAGGAAAATTTTCAGTTTTCGCCGACATAAAATAATCGTATAGAAGTCCTAGACGGCTAGCTCCAGTGGTAGCAGTTACCTGAAGATGTAAAGAAGATAGCTCTAATGGCTTAGGATTTCGGTTCTCTAGATAGTAAACATTAGTAAAAGATGTACCAAAATCAACCCCGACCGTCCAAGTTTCAGTTTCTAAATGACCAACTAAAGGAGGAGTTTTTAATAAAATTAATCCCTGAATTGTTGATTGACTTTCGCTATCTCGACAAACAATAAAAGAAGGGAACTTATCTAGACGAGTAATTTGAAAATTTTGCTCTTCAGGCGCGTGTATTTCTCTAGCAGCAGGAAAATTAGCCTGAAAAATAGTTTGTTTTTTATCAGTTCTATCGTCAAAGTAAAAAGCATAATATTCATGCCATCCTTCTGTCCTAAAATTCGGCCATACTTCTAAAAAGGGCAACTTCAAAATAGCATGAGCTTCTTGAATTGAATATTTTTCAGATACAGTATATTCCCCCCCAGAAAGAGGTAGAGTAATACTAATTTGAATTCCCGATTCTGCTCCTAAATTAAGGGGTCTGAGTTTAATATTTTCTTGAAGTTCTTCTGCGGTAAAATAGTCTAGAAGTTTAGGATTAATAGGTAGTAAAGGGGTAAGCTGATACTCATTATCATCAACACTATAAGTTATTTCTTCATATCCTTCTGGCAATAAAGCCCCTGGTAGAAATTTGTGAGAACCTTTAAGAAAATAGAAATTATCTAAAAATAGATCTTCTTCTGTTAAATATTCTCCTCTATATCTACGCCTAAATTCTTCTTCATCAAAAGAAATTAAAGTTGTATCGTAAACCCAAATATGTTTTTTTTCTTTATCAGACCATTGAGCCAGTAATTTCTCAGTATTAGGAATAAATAATACTTTAGAGTTACTTCCCAAACCTTTAGTAATTAACTTGAGGCTAGATTCTTCTTTCTTCGCCCCAATCGGATTATTGAGAGTCTGCAAACCTCCCAAAGCAATACGAGTGCCAAAATACTGCTGATTTTTACTTGGTCTAATCATTTGAGTAGGAAGCTCGATACTCAAACTATTAGATAAATCAGTTTTAAACTCTCTAATAAGTCCTTTAATTGCTACTCCATCCCCAGTTTCCCCATCTAACTCTTTTAAAAGATTATCGAGCCAAAGAGATAATTGAATTTTCTCATCCTCAGTTAGTTCATCTCGTGGGTCAATAGGCGAACATAATTTACTTTCCTTCCACCAAGGCAAATCTGTCCATTCTCCCTCTTCAGAAGGACAAACTAAAGTTGCAGGCGATGTCATTCCCACGGGCTTATCTTGCCATAAAAAGACATAAATTTTCTCCCAGGGATTTTTTCTTTTTTCTGTCAACTGATAACTTGCTTTTTTTGAGTCGGGAATAAGTTTAAATAACGAAGCAATGAAAGGATCGTTTTTTTCTTTCTCCAAATCTATTTCTTTAGCTTTTAGCTTAAATCCATGCACTTCTGCTAAAGCGATCGCAGCCAACATTCCTTTCCATTGAGCTTTAATTCTGTTGTGTAAAGGATGGTTACTATTTCGCAACACCATATCTACCAACAAAGGACGCGCCCACATATCAGGAATAGAACTAACAGTATCTGTTTTGTTAGATACGCTTGATAAAGCCAAGCTTTCTGCCACATCACCAAAAGCGATACTATTTTGATAATCCCATTCTCCCGCATTGCCAGATTCTTGAACGCGAGGATTATCTATAGGTGGTAAAAATAAAGTTTGATTCAATTGAGTATTATTCATCAGCAGAGCTATTAAATGTTTTGACAAATATTAAGATAAAGAGCTTTAGCTAATCCCACTGTGCCTTTATTTTCCGCTTCGATATTATTGGTCTTTCTTAACTGTTTTAAAATGTCGTTGATTTGTTTCCCGCTTCCAGATTTAACCAAATTGGAAAATTCATTTCTATCCCTTTTTAGTCGTATTTCTTCATTTTTTTCTAAAGAAGCAAAAGCAGTAGCATTAAACCAATTCACCCCATTTCCATAATGATGTAGCGAAAACAACCATTTTAAATATTCTTCGCACCATCCACTAATAGCATTAAATTCATCAACATATTCTTCCCTTTGAATTTGGTCGCTATTAAAAAAATTCTTTGCCCAGCGTACATCTCGAAATTTTTGTCGAGCGTATTTTAGATCTTCATCAATAGCGGATATCCAAGCATGAGCAAAATGAGCAGCATTAACTAACTTGGCTTTAACTTCATTTCGCTCTGGAATATCTTCCCAAGTAACGGCGCGAGAGGATTGACGGTTAAGAAGCACGACATTTCTTTGCTGAGGTTTATCTTTCAATAAGAAGTCCCGCAGTGCCAAACCCCCATAAAGCTCAAGAAATAATGGGGGATTGCGTTGGTCTCCTCCTCCAGTGCTAAACTTATTAACCATTGTCAAGCTAGGAGTTCCCAAGAGATAGACTGTATCAAACTTCAAGCCTTGAGTTTCATAATATCGTAAGGCTGCTTCCGTTCTCAGAATAAACTCCTCAGAACGAGCCTGTACCTGCTTCTCGCCACTAGACTTAAATTGAAAATACGGTAGCATCAGCAAGCCACCCAACTTAACATCATTCAGTACATTTCTCCCTTCTTCCCCTAATTCTTGAACTATTAAACGTCCCAATGTGGGGAAGCCAGATGCACCCATCCCGCCAAAAATTGAACCACACAGAAAAATTTTAGGTCTGCTCGTACCTCCTCCCCGACAATCTGCTTCAATTTCATCTATCAAAGCTGTCCAATTATCTCGATTGACCTGTTCTTGGGTCATCTTGGTCATGATTGCCGAACCAATAGCAGGTCTGCCAACAAAACCATCTTTTAAGCTAATTTCTCGTTCTTCTTTGGTATATAAAACATCAAATAAATTCCGAATCGTCGAATTTTCACGATAATCTTCGTATCTAAAAGCATCTTTTAAACTTTCGCTTGGTTCATTAAATAAAGACCATCCTCCCCCTTGAAACTGTTCAACTTTGGTCTTCATCCACCAGGGATATTCCTCGTTGATTCTCCCTTTAATAGTCTCAGAACATTTTCTATAACTGTTTAACGCTCTATCCGCAGCCGTTGTATGACCGTTACCCCTATCTTGATCTACAAATAAAATCTGCAAATCTTCAGTCTCTAAATCTTGGGGATAAATTCCAGCAGCAGCCAGATGAACGACAGTTTCAACAACCTTTGCACCTGTTCCACCAATAGCAATAATATAAGTTGACATAATCTAACCTATTTATCTGTTTAAACTACCTACGCAGTAAGTCAGCAAGAAAAACTGCGGGAATCATATTATCTGGCGTACTCAATACAGTAGATAGCCAGTAAGTAATGACGATATTAATTATTAAAAATCCAGCAAACCAAAGTAAGGATTTAGAACTGGCAGTTCCAAAGAGAAACCATACTCCCACAAAACTTACAATAACCAAAATGCTCAAAAATATCCATGTAAATCTAGCTGAACGCATATCTGGGGGTGCAAAGCGAGGACTCCATTTCAAGGCTATGAAATACCAAACAACAGCACATATTGCCGAAACGAGAACTACAATCAATGCGGCTGGGGTAAAGTAGTCATTTGCGTAATCTTCACGGGTCAAGCTACTATCTACTCGTATAAAACCACTATTGGTAATTATCAACCTTTCTACTAATATTAGTAACAATCCTCCTATAATTGGCAAAGTACCCAGAAAAGCCTGTATTCTGTGTTCTAAATCCACTTTAGTTTTAGATTTCTTTTACTCAGATTATATTTAAGTACTATACACTATGTATGACTTAAAGATTCTATTTAACTATAATATATTTATTGATACCACATTCGTCCATAACACTACCGAAATAATATTTTTTATTAAGGATTATTAAAATAAATAAATATACTTCATGATGAAGCCAGTCAAATATTTAATTACATTTATAGCATCTCTAATACTAACTGGTTGTGCTGACAGCAAAACTTGGAATTGCGTTCTACCATCGAGCCAAAATCAAAACTCAGTCCAATCATCAGATCAGATTACTCCTATTATTCAAATTGATGGAACTCTTTCGATGCAGGGGTTTGTCAAAATTCCAGACAGTCAGTATATTCAAACTTTACAATTAATAGACCGAGTTGCTAACAGAGCATTCAGTAAATCACCTCAATACTACAAGCTAGGTCTTGAAAAAGAAAAACTAGCACAAGAGACATCTTCTCAAAAAGCCCAGAGACAAGAATTCTACACTCTTCAAGATGCTCTCTTAGAAAAAGCCTTAATTCCTCTAGATGAAGACAGTAGTAATGAACTTTCTATTATTATCACTGATTTATATCGCGAAGACTCAGATATAACTCCTGTAATTCAAGGCTTTAAAAATTATCTTAGCCAAGGTTATGCTGTTGGTTTATTGCCAATTAAAAGCCAATTCAATGGCTTTGTTTATGATACATTTGTTACCAGAATCAAGTTTTTACATCAAAAACCTAGACCATTTTACGTGATATTTTTAGGCAAGCATGAAAATATCATTTCCTATTTCGAGCAATTAAAAAAAAGTAATTCTAATTTTATTGATTTAAACAATTCACTAGTATTTTCTTTAAATAACATTAAACAAATAGCGCATTTCAATATAAATAAAGATTTTAAGAGATTTTCATCTGGTGTAGAAAGAGCAAAAGAAATTTTTAATCAAGATTTACAACTTAAACTAATTAATGAAAATCATGTAGAACGGTTAGTTATTGAAGAAAAACAAATTGAACATAAACAGCCCTTTAAATATTCTTATTCCAATTCTAATGAAATAGAATATCATTCTTTACCCTATACATTACCAATTAAAACTAATTTGCAAGTCAAATCCTGTCTTTATGATAAAAAAAATAAAAATATTCAAGATGATAAAAATACTAAAGACTCTCAAAAATTTTTGAGATGTCCAAAAGAAAAATTAAAAACTTCACCTAACCAATCTCATTTTATAAAATTCTCAGACTTTGACATAGATCGAGATAAGATGACTTTTTTAACTGAATACATTAATTCTAATCTTAATGACAGAATTGAAACTGTAGTAGTAGATGTATTTCCCAGCGAAATTACATTACCTTCATGGATAGATGATTGGAGTTTTGAAGAGCATGATAAAAATCAAACAAATGATTTCTATGGTTCTAGAACTTATAATCTACGTCAATTATTATTAGATTTGAGTGCTGCAACCAACAACGAATTAAATAAATCAAAGGAACAATCACTTATAGGTCGCTTCTGCTTTGTCGTTCACAAGAGATAATGTTTAAATCAAACTCAACATCACATCCATACCATCATCAATCACCAAAGTTTCAATTTTTCACTAATCAATTATGTAATTAAATACATTACGGCGATCGCCCTACCACATCCCGCAAAACTACTCTAAAATCCTTTTAGTTGGTAGCTTTAAAAGTTCATTAGCAAACTCAGTATAAGCTGCTGTCGTCTCAGCAAAAAGTTGCGTTTTGACGGCATTAAGATTGTGGAATTTAAGCTTTTTCGAGTGACACTCATGCCAATATTATAATACGAATAATGTCTATGAATCAATCTTATAGACGTACAAATACTACTGTTTCTTTAATCAATTGTAGTACGATAGAGAAATATATTACTGCCCAGGGAGAAAGATTGACGGCACATGAATGCTGCCTATCCATTGTCGTAATTAATAGGTGCGGGGATTCTCTATAATTTAGAGTAGAGAAATGTTTTATATATATTATTGATGAGCCTATCACTCAAGAGTGAATTATTAAAAAGTGTTGACAA
>JASJDR010000045.1 GCA_030065615.1 Xenococcus sp. MO_188.B8
AATTGCTTTGAGTAAGTCTTCTACAATCGCATAAATCGCTACAATTTCATCAAGCATTTTCTTCTCTCCTAGCTAGATCTCTTCTGGAGAGATTTTCTTACTTTTCTTTCTCTTTCTCAATAACTAGCAACTTGGGTTATTTATGGAAAAGCCTTTGGCCTGATTCAAAACTTTCAGTCTCATAATATCTAAACAGGATTAGCGCTCAAGCTTGTAGTGATGAAATTAGCCACAGGATAAAAATAAGTTAATTAATAATTGATCTAGTACCCGCTGCGCGGAAGTCACCCACCCCTAACCCCTCCGAGGAGGGGAAGTCAAAAGTCAAAAGTCAAAAGCGCCGAGACCCCGCGTTATGCGGAGCGGTATCCTTTAGGGCGGCGTAAGACGCAAGGGAACGCTCGGCAAGACAGTCAAAAGTCTTTTAGCACAAAGGTTTCAAGCTTGTTGAATGGGTGTTGTATTTACGCCCAAGTCCACTAGTTTGTAAGCTGTCGGCTGATGATTGTTGTAAAATGAAACATTACTTAAAACTTTAATTACATCACTGTTCTAAGAGTCGTTTGTTAGTTATTAATTTACATTAAATTAGGAATAACATATCTAGCTATTGGCTGGATAATTAATATATTGACAATTCATAATTCCCATAATGAAACTCTGGCTCTATGACACTACCCTCAGAGATGGCTCTCAAGCAGAGGGGATCTCTTTATCTTTAGCCGATAAGCTCAAAATTGCTCGTCAGTTAGACGCGCTCGGAATTCCTTTTATTGAAGGGGGATGGCCAGGAGCCAATCCAAAGGATGTACAATTTTTCTGGAAGCTACAAGAAGAGCCTCTGCAACGCTCAGAAGTAGTGGCTTTTTGTTCTACCCGTCGTCCCCATAAGATCGCAGCAGCAGACCCGATGCTCCAAGCTATTTTATCGGCAGGAACCTCTTGGGTAACAATTTTTGGCAAATCTTGGGATTTACATGTTACGGCAAGTCTCAAGACTAGCTTGGCAGAAAATCTAGCAATGATTCGCGATTCGATCGCCTATCTAGTGTCCCAGGGAAGAAGGGTTATTTATGATGCCGAACATTGGTTTGATGGTTATAAATTTAACTCTGAATATGCCCTAGAAACTTTGAAAACTGCGATCGCAGCTGGAGCGGAATGGTTAGTGCTCTGTGATACCAATGGCGGCACTTTACCCCATGAAATTAGTCAAGTTATGCAGGATATTTATCAGGAAATTCCTGAGCTGAATCATCCTGATGCCCCCCAATTAGGGATTCATGCCCATAATGATAGTGGAACAGCCGTGGCTAATGCGATCGCAGCTGTGGGAGCTGGTGCTACTATGGTGCAGGGCACAATTAATGGTTATGGTGAAAGATGTGGTAACGCTAATCTCTGCACCTTGATTCCCAATCTGCAACTGAAATTGGGTTATGATTGTTTGACAGAGCCACAACTGGCACAATTGACGCAAACTAGCCGGATTGTCAGTGAAACCGTCAACTTTCCCCCAGAAGAGCGCTCTCCCTTCGTCGGAACTTCTGCTTTTGCCCATAAAGGAGGAATTCATGTCTCGGCTGTGGCCAAAAATCCCTTGACTTACGAACATATCGTGCCTGAAGCGATTGGCAATCAAAGACGGATTGTGATCTCCGATCAATCAGGATTGAGTAACGTTTTACATTATGCTCAAAAATTTGGCATCGATCTAGAAAAAGAAGATCCCCGTTGTCGTAAAATCTTAGAACGGCTGAAAATTCTCGAAAATCAAGGCTATCACTTTGAAGCGGCTGAAGCAAGTTTTGAATTAATGATGCGCTCGCAATTAGACGATTATGCTCCTTTATTTCAACTCCAAACTTGCCAGGTTCATTGTCATCTTTATCAAGAATCAGATAGCACCGCTAGCAGTGCAGTCGCTACAATTAAGGTGGCTCTAAATGGCAAACAACTGCTAGAAGTGTCAGAAGGAAATGGCCCAGTTTCAGCCCTAGATGGTGCTTTACGTAAAGCATTGACCGAATTCTATCCAGCGATCGCTGAGTTTCGACTCACAGACTATAAAGTTAGAATTCTGGATGGTACCTTAGGTACAGCAGCCAAAACCAGGGTCTTAGTCTCTTCCAGTAATGGGAAACAAACTTGGACAACCCTAGGAGTTTCTAGTAATATTATCGATGCCTCCTATCAAGCGGTAGTAGAAGGTATAGAATATGGTTTACTACTAAATTCCTTCTGCAAAATACCAGAAACCAAAATTGAGATCGGTTAGTTTATGAATGCTCTGCCCCTAAATACCAAACGTCGGCTGCAAAAAATTCCTCAAAATTCTAGCGTCTGGGAAGGTGATCGTCGTCCGTTAGGCGCGATTTCCGATCATTTTGAATCAGAAGCGGGGCTCGATGGTGAATGTGTGATCTGGGTAGATGGCACAGAAGGAACAGTGCGCGGAATGGAAATTGTTCCCGCACATATGGGGTTAGAAGCTGTGGTAAGAACCTTATTAAGGGCGATCGAATCGCCTCATCATCCCGCAACTCCCGCACGACCCCAGAAAATAGTAGTCTGCGATCGCCAATTACAATTCTTTTTACGGGGCGCGTTACAAGGATTAAACATTAATATCGAATATTTTGCTGAATTACCCCTCATCGATCAATTATTTGCCAGTTTTGAAGAATTTGGTAGTGGTAAACCCCCCGCCCTCCCAGAGCAATACCGAAAAGTCTTAGAAAAACTTGCTTATCAAATCTGGGAAGCTGAGCCTTGGGCTTATCTCTTGGATCGCGATATTATTGGGATCGAGATCGACGGTTGTGAAATCGCCACTCTCTATGCCTGCATCATGGGTAATATGGGCACAGAATTTGGCATCTTGCTCTACCGCTCAGAAGATTCCCTAAAACAATTCCGTCAAGCTGCGATCGCTGAAGAATCACCTGAAAGCTTAGAAAAAGCATTTTTAGCTCAAAATTGCTGGTTTTTAAACTACGAAGAAGAGGAGGAGGAAGACTGGAAATTAGATGAATATGTAGACGTGAAGCCTTTTTTCGGTAGTCTTCATCCTTTTGAAGGCATGCGAGCCTTTCTTGATGACGAGGAATCAGAAATAGTTTATTTAGCCTTATCAGCATTGCTGAAATTCTGTGAGCAAAATACGCAAAAACTCTGTAAAGATCCCATTCCGGCAATTAGTAAAACCTTCCGTATTACAGCCGCACAAAAGACAGACCAGAAAAAAAGCACTAAAGTTAAAGTCTCTAGTTTACCCGAGCTTACCTCAGAACTGTTAGCCATGGAACGGGACAGTTCCGATTTATTCCCTAGTGTCAAAGAAGTTGAAATTCCGATCCAAGATGATTTTGTGCCTGATGGTTCTTTAGTTACGATGGGGAAAATCCCCTGGGATTTACTGGGATTTATTACAGTGCAAAAAAAGACCTACTATCAAGCATTGAACCCAGATCCGAAAGGAGAAGAGTTACATCCGAGAGGAGAAGGTTTACCCTCCATTATCATCCAAACCTCTCGTCCTAAAGCTAAAACTTTAATCGAAACCATTAAAGAAGCAGGTGGACTTAAAGCAATTTGTTTCAATCCTGGGAACGATCCTTTCAGTGGAGAAACTTACGATCTAGGAATGTTGCAAACTCAAAATGGCAATCTCTATATCTTTTCTGAATATTCCCATGATTCGCCTCCCCATGCCAAAGCTTTACAACGCTGGAATCAAAGTTGCGCCGAAACTAAAGGCTATTGCAGTTTGATTATTTCGATGGGTGTTACAGGTGCTAGTCGGGGTAATCCTCAGCCCAAGGATATGTTAGCTGTCTTTGAAGCTCAAGCGATTACTGGGGAAGAATTAGGGATGGGTACCTTGCAATTAATGCCTCAGTTTGAATTTTAATAATTTATAGTTTCAGCCGCACATAGATATTTCTGTTACTCTTCTAATAAGAGAATTCAGGAAGATTGTATGGCAAATCCAGAACATCTTGCCAAGCTCCAAGAAGGAGTAGAGGCTTGGAATCGGTGGCGAAAAGAAAATCCTGATATAGAAACTGACCTCTGAATTTCAAAAGTGCCAACCTAACTGGTGCTTGTATTGAAGATTGGAATATCAATAGCCAAACCAATCTCAAAGATGTGAAGTGCGATTATATCTATTTGAAGGAAATTTCTTCTAAAGAAGAAAAAAAGTGGATATTTACAAATCGCGTTCCCCACGATCCTAATAAAATTTTTACTCCAGGAGAATTTACCAAACGCTATCAGAAGATCTTAGAGACAGTAAATTTATATTTCAGTGAAGGAATCGACTGGCAAGTATTCCTCAACTCATTTCAGAAACTTAAGGAAGAAGAAAGGATCAAGATAGCCGATGGAACACGAGAAATACCTATAGTTCAAGGAATTGAAAATACAGGTGATGGCTCGTTTGTCATCAAAATTGGCGTTTCTCCCGATACGGATAAAGGAGAAATAGAAAAATCTTTCTGGCAAAAATATCAAAGAATGCTAGAAGCCGCAGAAGAAAAATATCGATCGCAACTAAATTTTAAAGATGAACAAATAGAATTTGATCGTCAAAATTACACCCAAGTATTAGACATTATCAAGCTGACGGCTAGTCAAGCAATTAATATTACTCAACATCAAGAAGATAATCAAATGACAGATAAACGCGATATTAAAATAGAAAAGGGTAACTATAACGAGAATATTAAAGGAAATTATTACGAACAAAAAGGTAATTTTGGAATTGGTCACATGAGCGGTGGGACTATCTCAGAAAATGCCAAAGTTGCAGGCATAATTAACAAAGCTATGCAACAAGATTTAGCCCAATCTGCTGCGGAAATTCAACAATTATTAGACCAACTTTCTAAAACTTATTCCACCAAAACCTTTGCAGAAAAAGGAGCAGTAGCAGATCAACTTCTTGAAAAAATTAAAAATAATCCTACTCGTTGGCAGAAAGTAATCAATGTAATTAAAGCAATGGGAGTTGAAGCGCTTGCAGAAGCAGTTGATAATCCCATATTCAATATTGCCAAAGCTGAGATAGAAGCTACCCTAGAATCTGAATCATAAAGTTTATTTATAAAGCTATCCTAGTATAGATATTTCTGCTATCTTTCTAATAAGAGCATTCAGGAAAACAGGTATGGCAAACCCAGAACATCTTGCCAAGCTCAAAGAAGGAGTAGACGTTTGGAATAATTGGCGACAGGAAAATCCTGATATAGAACCTGATCTTAGAGATACTAACCTCGAAAATGCTGACCTCAGAGATGCTAACCTCTCTGGTTCTGACCTCTCTGGTTCCGACCTTTTTCATGCTACTCTCATTCATACAATACTCTCTTTTTCTAATCTTACTGATACCAACCTCTCTGTTGCCAATCTCTCTGGTGCCGATCTCACTTGTGCTAGACTCACTAATGCAAATTTCATTGGAGCCAAACTCATTCATACCAATCTCCTTGAATCCAAACTTATTGATGCCAAGCTCATTGGAGCCAAACTCATTCATACCAATCTTATTCGTGCAAATATTCTTGGAGCCAACCTCATTGATGCCAATCTTAATAGAGTCCAAGCATTAGAAGCTAATTTTGAAGATGTAACTCTAACTGGTGCTTGTATCGAGGATTGGAATATCAACAGCAAAACCAATCTCCAAAATGTGAAATGCGATTATATATATTTGAAACAAATTTATTCTAAAGAAAAAAAAACGTGGATTTATTGTGATCGCATTCCCCACGATCCAGATAAAGTATTTGCTCCAGGAGAATTCACCAAACGCTATCAAAAGATTTTAGAGACAGTCAATTTATATTTTGATGATGGTATTGATTGGCAAGCTTTCCTCATCTCTTTCAACAAGCTACAGGTAGAATGTGGTAGCGATGAAATATCTATTAATTCCTTTGAAAATAAAGGAAATGGTGCATTTATTATTAAGGTAAATGTACCCGAAGGAGCGAATAAAGCAGAAATTGAAAAGTATCTCAAAAAGCAATATCAACTTGAAGCAACTGTTGAAGCACAACAAAGAGAATTAGCTAACCTCTACGAAATTACTAAACTATTAGCAGGACGTTCTATCAATGTAAATAATCAAGCATCGGTTAATACTTATAATCAAAGTGGCAACTTTGGCATTGGTCATAATGACAGTAATATTTCAGGTAATTCTCAAGTTTCAGGACTTAACAACGAACCAACTCAACAAGACTCAACTCAAAATACAGTAAATAAAAACAATGACTGAACAAGAATTTCAAATAATCACTACTGAATAGACGCTCCGGGTAAGAATTAGACACTATCTATCACTGTGTGATTTTACCCTGCCAATCTTGTCATCAGGACTTTGACAACCAGATTGTTGTTAATGTATTCTACAATGTACTTAAACAACATTTTGGTTGTTTAAGTCTTAACCGAGAAGAGATAAACCTTGAAACCTCCGTCCAAAGGATGGACTATAGAAAATTCTAAACTTAGATGTTACTTGAGACAGACAGTATGAGCGAAACTATCTTATCCGTAAGAAACCTGACAGCCAATGTAGACGGTACCCCAATTCTTAAAGGGGTCAACCTAGAAATAAAAGCAGGGGAAGTGCACGCTATCATGGGGCGTAATGGTTCTGGTAAAAGTACCCTCTCTAAAATTATCGCAGGTCATCCCGACTATGAAGTCACAGGCGGAGATATTATTTACCAAGGTCAAAGTATTTTAGAACAAGAACCTAACGAAAGAGCCTTAGATGGCATATTTTTAGCTTTCCAATATCCGTTGGCGATTCCTGGAGTGAGTAACTTAGATTTCTTGCGGGTTGCTTACAATGCCAAGCGCAAACATCAAGGTTTGGAAGAGATTGATACTTTTGATTTTGAAGATTTAGTAGAAGAGAAGTTAGAGATAGTCAAGATGAAATCTAGTTTCCTCGAAAGAAGTCTCAATGAAGGTTTTTCTGGGGGAGAGAAAAAGCGTAATGAAATTTTACAGATGGCAATTCTTGACCCAACTTTGACAATCTTAGACGAAATTGATTCGGGATTAGATATTGATGCCTTGAAAGTGGTTTCCGAAGGAGTTAATCAAATCAAGACTCCTGACAAAGCTTATCTGGTCATTACTCACTATCAACGTCTACTTAACTATATTGAACCTGACTTTGTTCACGTAATGCAAGATGGCAAGATTGTGACCAGTGGTGGTAAGGAGTTGGCATTGGAATTAGAATCTCGCGGTTATGAGTTTTTAGAAGAAGCAGCAATCGCTTAAATCATTGAACATTAATCATTGACGCTTGCGCAGCTCTACCCGAAGGGTCTCTGCTAAGAAACACATGCCCAGAAATGTCCTCACTATGGCAAACGTGCGAGTTAAACATTAATCATTGAGCATTTAACTTCAATAACAATACATACATAAGGATTAACTCTAGATAAATAATGACTCAAACTACTACCATTACCTCAGTCGATCGCGATCGCTTTCTTAGTAAGATATTAAAGCAGCGCTTCCCAGTGCCAGTTGATCAACTCGATCAAGAGACTGGGGAATGGTTACAAAATATTCGCGAACAATCTGCATCTTGGGTATCCCGTTTAACGTTACCGACAACTAAAGATGAAGAATGGCGATTTACCAATATTTCGGAATTGCTAGATTTAGATATTGTTACACCGGATTCTTTTACTGGTGAAGGCGATCAGTCTTTAGGTAACATCACCACAATCCCTGAAGCGGAAGATACTCGCTTAGTGTTTGTCAACGGTAATTATGCAGAAGAATTATCCAATACTGCTGGATTACCTCAAGGTATTTATGTCGGGAGTTTAACTAATTTACCTGAAGCTTTTTGTAAGTATTTTCGTCCCTTTTTGGGTACATTACCAGGGAAAGAAGAAGTTTTTACTGCTCTCAATACTGCTAGTATCGCTGATGTGGCTATTATTTGGGCTGCACCAAATACTGTTGTCGAAAAACCAATTCACCTTGTCTTTCTTTCTGTTGCAGGAGAATCTGTAACAATTTCTCAACCTAGAGGTTGGATTGTTGCGGAACAGAACTGTCAATTAACTATAATTGAAGAGTATAATGGCTCATCTTCCTATGTAACCAACGCTGTTACCGAAATTTGGTTAGGAGAAAACGCCCAAATAAATCATACCCGTCTACAAAAAGAATCTGAGACTGCTCATCATATCGGAAAAACCGCAGTTAATCAGAAACAAGATAGTCGCTATACTTTAACAGAAATTAATTTAGGAGGAAAACTATCCCGTCATACTCCTGAAATCCATCAGGATGGAGCGCAAACCGCAACTTATCTCCATGGTTTAACCATTGCTAAAGGGCAGCAAATCGCTGATACTCACAGTGTGGTGAATCTCCATCATCCCCACGGGACAACGGAGCAACTTCATAAAACCATTGTAAGCGATCGCGCTCACGTAGTCTTTAATGGTAAAGTATTTGTGCCCAAACCTGCTCAACTCACCAATGCTTCCCAGTTAAACCGTAATCTTCTACTATCTCCCAAAGCGAGAGTAAATACCAAACCAGAATTACAAATTACCGCCGATAACGTCAAATGTTCCCACGGTGCCACCGTTAGTCAACTAGAAGCAGATGAAATTTTTTATTTACGGAGTCGTGGTTTAACCGAAAACGATGCGCGTCAGTTATTAATAGATGCTTTTGTTGCAGAGATAATCGACAAAATTCCCGTAAAATCTGTACAACAAACCATACAATCATCAATGTAGTGGGGGCAAGGCAATGTCTTGACCCTAAACCAGAAAAAAAATCAAATGCCATTTGTGTTTATCTGTGGATAATATCAAACAAATCATCAATTACTACCACAAACAATGACCATTATTCAAGCAAAGACCCTAGGAGATAAAGTACGAAAAGACTTTCCAATCTTACATCAAGAAGTTCACGGGAAACCGCTAATTTATTTTGATAGTGCTGCTAGTTCCCAAAAACCTCAACAGGTACTAGATGCTATAACCAATTACTATCAACAGGATAATGCCAATGTACACCGTGGTGCCCATAGTTTGAGCAATCGCGCTACTGATGCCTATGAAGGTGCCAGAGATAAAGTAGCCAAGTTTATTAATGCTAATTATCGAGAAGAAATTGTTTATACTCGCAATGCCAGCGAAGCAATTAATTTAGTAGCTTATAGCTGGGGATTGGCCAATCTAAAAAAAGATGATGAAATAATTTTATCTGTCATGGAACATCATAGTAATATTGTTCCTTGGCAAATAATCGCTCAGAGAACTGGGGCAGTTATTAAATATATTCAGTTAAATCAACAGGAAGCTTTAGATTTAGAAAACTACAAATCTCTATTATCAGATAAAACTAAACTGGTATCAGTAGTTCATGTTTCTAATACTTTAGGAGTAATTAATCCCGTAGAAGATATCGTTAAACTTGCTCATCAATACGACGCCAATGTATTAATCGATGCCTGTCAAAGTGTGCCCCATATGCCAATAGATGTTCAGCAAATAGATTGCGATTGGTTAGTAGCCTCGGGACATAAAATGTGTGCTCCTACTGGCATCGGATTTCTCTATGGGAAGAAAGCAATCCTAGAAGCAATGCCGCCATTTCTGGGTGGGGGAGAAATGATTGATGAAGTTTATTTTGACCATTCCACCTATGGTAAACTACCCCATAAATTTGAAGCAGGAACTCCCGCTATTGGAGAAGCGATCGCTTTAGGAGCCGCGATCGACTATCTTAGTAATATAGGCATGGATAATATTCATGATTACGAAGCGGAATTAACAGCCTATTTATTCAAGAAATTAGCCACAATTGCTAACCTAAAAATATATGGTACTCCTCCAGATATTAATGGAGAAGGTAGAGCAGCTCTAGCAGCATTTAATGTGACCGGAATTCATGCCAGTGACTTAGCAACTTTGCTCGATCATGAAGGAATAGCAATTCGTTCTGGTCATCATTGTACCCAACCTTTACATCGTTTGTTTGACGCTTCTGGTAGTGCTAGGGTGAGTTTATACTTTTATAATACTCGTGATGAGATAGATCGTTTTATTGTTGCGCTAAAAGAAACCATTGATTTTTTTACTAACATGATGTAAGAGTTTAAAGACAAAAAAGTTATTGAAAACTTAACTACCTCAGCAACATTAAGTACCGGGGCAAAATTAATTGTAGATTCTGAATTTTCTTCTTTATTTCCTGTTGTATCTCTTGGTAGGCGATCGCGATGCTGGTGGCGAAATATTGTGAACAGTCAGTCATAGTACTTAATATTGCGTTATATTGTGCTTAATATGTGGTATTTAATGCTAAATAGAGACGCTGTCCGTTCCAATTACCGATTGCTGCCATTAATAAAAGCACGTATAAGAATCCAACTCTAATTCTGTGGTTACCCAGAACCTTTGCCATCTTCTTGAAGACATGTCGCCTGGGTTCTTCCCAGGCGCTTGTGCTGTTCGTTCTTTACTCTGAACTTTTTCCGCACGACTCGCAACATAAAATTATTATTCACTGGGTTAATTATAAAGCTATATATCAGCGTCCTAATCATCCTTTTCTTATGCTTTCAAGTGACGCAAACTCTTGATATTGACTATGTTGACAAGGCAGACTTAGCAGTTGATTATAAAAGGGGGTTGCAGTTGACATCGCATAGTTTGATACATCAATGTTCCCCATTCCCTAAAGTAGAGCGTTTACATACCTCACCAGTATGAAAATTGCTATACATCTTTCACGTACTTTTGTTCGTCAGCCAGCTTGTCTGCTCTGTTGGAGCTCAAGTGATTTTATTTTACACATCTACTCTTTTTCAACATGGATAAAGAAAAAAACTTCATTCAAAAGCTCAATGATAATGAAAATTTTCTTAAGCTAGTTGGCTGGGTAGAAACAATAGTTGCTAAAGTCTTATCTTTAGCTTTAATAGTTATTGTTTTAATATCTATTGGTGATTTAGCCATTTATCTTATAAATTATCCCTATAACGAGCAAGCTCCAACTTTTTTCAATAAAACTTTGATTGAAATTTTTGGTTTGTTTCTCAATATCTTAATCGCCTTAGAACTACTAGAAAACATTACTGCTTATCTTAAAAAACATGTTGTACAAGTAGAATTAGTTTTAGTAACATCATTAATTGCTGTCGCCCGTAAGATTATTATTTTTGATTCAACCAAGAAAGGCAGTGCAGATCTCACTGCTTTAGCTTTTGCCATTATTTGTCTTTCTGTTAGTTATATTCTAGTTAAGCTAACAAGATCAAAAAAATAAAATGTCGAGAATTTATAAGCTATTTTTTTACTAACAAAGTAGATCTTTATTATCTTTTATTATCTCAGTCAAAGTCACTTCAAACTAGCGGGCAATGTTGCTTCTTTTAACAAAGGTTTTAAAGCTTGAGCAATTTTATCAGCTAATATTTCTTGACCGATCGCGTTAGGATGAATAATATCTTGTTGTCGATGTTTCGGATTATCAAGAATTCCTTTAAGCACTTGAGGAATTAAATAGGAACCAGTTTCTTCTGCAATACGCTGGTATAAGTCTTTGTATTCATCTGTAAATAAACCTAAATTCATTCCCAACAGAACAGTAATTGCGTTTTCTGCTTGTATTTGAGATATTATTGCTCTCAAATTTTGTTCTGTTAATGTTTTGGGGACTTTCTTTAAGAAATCATTGCCACCTAAGCCAACAATCACCATCCAAGGTTCTTCTGTTAAAATATCTTCCGATAATCTAGCTAGACCATCAGCAGTAGTATCACCACTAACACCACGATTAACGATAGGTAAATTTAGTTTTTGACTGAGGAGAGAGGGATAAGCTTGTTCAGATTTTAAGCCATAACCAGCCGTAATACTGTCGCCTAAAATTAATATTTGTTCTCCAGTTCCACTATTGATATTAGTGATATCATTAATTGTGCTTTGACAACTATTTAATAAAATAATACAGTGGCAAGTAAAAATAACTAACCATATTTTTAAGCGATGAAGTTGCAAAATACTCTGTTTAAAAATAAGAAAAATATTAAGCATTGAATTACTTTAAGGGGATTCGACAAAATACGTGCAACTATTCTATTTGAAAAAAAATAAATCGTCATCCAGGATCTCTAAGCAGTGAAGATCTTGATTGCGTATTTTCTAGTTATTGATCATCAGTTATCAGTACGCACTATCCAGTATTTTGGCTCAGAGTTTAATTGCCGTTAAGATTTCTTCTCTTAACAGGCGATCGCTTTTGCCCAAATTCCTAAATTTTTTATGGTTGTTTTACTTAATTGTTATTGTCTCTTTTCCTAGTCTTGATTATATTGTTTCTATATTACATTCTTTAATAAATCAAGGTTTAAGAATCACTCAACTGAAAAAGCGTTGAAAGAGTTACGAATTTATATCCTCTTTTCTTAAGCTCTGGCAATATTTTTTCTAAAGTAGAGGCAGTTCTTTCTCCTCTTGAGTTACCATCATGCAAAATAATTATCGAACCAGGACGAACATTAAACAGAATAAAATTAGTAGCAAACCAAGATGATTTGATATTGGTATCATAAGGAAAAATCGATCCTAAAGCTACACGATAATTATGTTTTTGAGCTATGTTCACCATTGCCGAATTATACCAACCTGAAGCTGGGCGCAGCCATCTAAGTTCGCCAAACTTTGAGATAATTGAGTGAGCTTTTAGTAAATCTTGTTCAAATTCTTCTGGTGATAATTTAATACTTGGTTGATCTTCTGTCATATGATTTCCCAATTCATGTCCATCACTAACAATTTTCTCTACTATTTTCTCATTACCTAAAATCTGACTACTGATAATGAAAAATGTTGCTGGTACTTCATATTTTTTAAAGGCATCAAGAATTAATGGCGTTGTGGTATAATTTGGGGCATCATCAATTGTTATAGCTATCAAAGGTTGCTCGGTTTTGGCAAAATAAACAACTCCAGGAATGATAGATTCAGCAATAGTAAGAATCCATCGAGGCTGGAACAACAAAGTTAATGCTGAGATACATAATATAAGCAAAATTAAAATTACTTGCTTAGAAAATCTGAAATATGAATTGAATGGCATTTAGGTAACTATTACTCTACAATTTAACATTAGCGATCGCGAATTATGCCCAATAATTAAGATGCTAGCTTAAGTTTAAATTCATAAACTAAGGAAATGCAGTATATCTTGTAGAAGCAAAAATGGGCGATCGAGAAGATTTTCACCTCCGCCAGATTTATTATCCTTACAGAATGTGGAAAGAAAAAATAACTAATAAGCCAATCAAGCCCGTTTTTCTTACTTACTCAAATGGCATATTTGCACTATATTTATACTCTTTTACCGAATATACAAACTACCATTCAGTGAGACTTGATAAAGTCCAAAAATTTACTTTTGAACAGAAGCCAATTCAAGTTACATTAAGAGACATTCTGGATCAAACCACGCCAAATCTTCAAGAGCCAACGGACTTTCCATTTCCCCAAGCAGACAACATCCTCAAGGTTCGAGATACAATTGATTTAATAGCAAGTGGCATAACTACTAAAGATTCACTTGCTGAATATTGGACTGTAGATTCAAGACAAGGTGATTATTATGCCAATGCAGCAGCTTTTTTAGGCTTTATCGATAAAAGCAATAGTGAATGGAAGCTAACAGATAAAGGATTTGATTTTCGTAACAGTCCGCCTTCAGTCAGAAATATTCAACTAGCACAAAGTTTGTTCTCTAATCCCGTATTTTACAAAATAATAACAATTTATTTTGAAACTAATGATTATCCGAGTAAAGAGGAAGTTGGTGAAATAATTCAAGAATTTACTATGCTTAGAGGAACAACACCAATACGACGAGCAAGCACCGTTTTAGCATGGTTAAAAGCTTTACAATTTAGCTTTGAAAAAGAGATGAATACTCTCAATAGTTGGTGATTATTACTTCCTTTATTTTGCCTCTTTTATCTCCTCTTGAATTGATAGCTCTTGTAGCATTAACAAAAGATATATGAAAATTTTGATAAAGTTCCAATATTAAAGATGCAGAAGAATTAGAAACCATAAATTTGATTCCTTTACGATCTAAAGATACACAAAAATCTCGCAAGTTTTCTTGCATTTTATTATCAAATCTTTCCTTGGTGTAACTGGTAAAATTTGATGTTGGATTTAAAGGTGCGTAGGGAGGATCGAAATAGACAAAATCGCCTTTTTGGATGTCCTGTTCTATCAAATCAAACGAACCCAGGACTATTTTAGTTTCTTTTAATGCTTTGCTACACTCTCGAAGATTTAAAGCATCAACAAGTTTAGGATTTTTATACCTACCAAATGGTACATTAAAATGTCCTTGAGAATTAACTCTATACAATCCGTTAAAACAAGATTTGTTTAAAGCAATTAGACGACTTGCTTTTTTGACTGGCGACCAATTTTTAAATTCAGGATTTCGATCAACATTTCTAAGTTCGTAATAATAATTTTTGTTATAAATATGTTTCTTAATATCTTTAATTAAGGATTCAACATCTGACTGAATTACTTGATAGGCATTGATTAACTCTGGATTAATATCAGAGATATAACCTTGACTCGGAGTCACTTTAAAAAATAACGCTCCTCCACCAATAAAAGGTTCAAAGTATTTATTATATTTTCTGGGCATTCTTTCTAATAAATATGGTAAAAGCTGCCTTTTGCCACCTGCCCATTTGACAAATGGTTTCGGGCTAAGTAATTTATTAGAACTAACAATAAATTCCAAAATATTTTTACTCCTACCATAAAGGATTTTGTTTTAATTTTTCTATAACTTTTTTGTATTTTTCTGAAAACAAAAAAGTTACTTTATTTTGAATTAAGGAATGAAAAATAGGCTCATTTTCATCTTCTTCATGAAAATCTACAGCATATAATCCCCAAAAATCATTAATTAATGGATCGATCACTCCAAAAATAAATTCTAGATTTCTGTCCGATAGATATGTCCGATCATATGGGGATGTAAAATGTTGAATACAATAATTTAGTAGAACTTTAAACTAACTTATAGGTTAATCGCAGAAACCAATTTTTGACATTTCTATTCCATCTGTGTTAGATCACGGCACAAACTTCCACCATAACCGACAACAGATATTAGACCCCATAACTAATACCTCATCAATGTTCGCCAGGAAAGAAAAACCCTTACCTATACCCGTCCTTAAACCCCTACCAACCAACAACACCCCATCAACAGAAGGTGAAGGAATCCATTTAGGAGAGGGTTATTACTGGAATCGGTGAAACCTTACCCAATGGGCATATCGTAGCAATCGGTGCATCAGGCAGTGGTAAAATTCAAACCCTCAAAGCAATATACCTCCATACGACCTACCCCCAGATGATGATTAAAGTTACATTAAGTTGTTGCCTCTAAGCTTTAAAACATTTCGTGTAATACTTATCTATTGTGGCTAATCTCTTAAATTTTTTTAAACAAACCAAATTTAGAACAAGATGACCAAACAGCGAGTATTATCTGGAGTACAACCTACGGGAAACTTACATTTAGGTAACTATCTAGGAGCAATCCGTAATTGGGTCGAGATTCAACAAGAATATGATAATTTCTTTTGCGTGGTAGATTTGCATGCGATCACTGTACCCCACGATCCCAAAGCTTTAGCCGATAATACCCTGACAATGGCTGCCTTATATTTAGCCTGCGGAATCGATCTCGAATGCTCCAACATCTTTGTCCAATCCCATATCAAGGCTCATAGTGAACTAACTTGGTTACTAAACTGCATTACACCTCTCAATTGGTTAGAGAGAATGATCCAATTTAAAGAAAAAGCTCTCAAACAGGGAGAAAATGTCAGTGTGGGGTTACTCGATTATCCTGTATTGATGGCAGCAGATATCCTGCTCTACAATGCTGACAAAGTTCCAGTGGGAGAAGATCAAAAACAACATTTAGAATTGACTCGGGATATCGCTATCAGATTTAACGACAAGTTTGGCAAGAAAAAAGAGCCCGTACTCAAAGTTCCCGATCCCTTAATTCGTCAACAAGGTGCACGGGTGATGAGTTTGACTGATGGAACGAAAAAAATGTCCAAATCAGATCCTTCAGAATTGAGTCGCATCAATCTCTTAGATCCTCCCGACGCGATTAAAAAGAAAATCAAAAAATGTAAAACCGATCCCGTTAAAGGATTAGCCTTTGATGACCCAGAACGTCCTGAATGTAATAATCTACTTACCTTGTATCAACTATTATCAGGAAAAACTAAAGAGGAAGTCGCCACAGAATGCCAAGATATGGGATGGGGGCAGTTTAAACCATTATTAACAGATGCCGCGATCGCGGCATTAGAACCAATCCAAAATAAATATCAAGCAATTATGGATAATCAGGATTATCTCGACTCCGTATTGCGCGACGGTGCAGCTAAAGCAGACGAAGTAGCCAACGCTACCCTAGCAAGAGTTAAAAATGCTTTGGGTTTTTTACCCCACCCATAGAATATATAGGTTATTAAAGAGATAATACAACAACTATAAGTATCAATAAACTATGACTAGTCGTCTCCAGAATGCTGTATCTAATAAAGAATTTTTAATTACTGCTGAAGTCGCGCCTCCTAAAGGGGGCAATCCGACGCGGATGTTGGAGATGGCGCAACAGTTAAAAGATCGAGTTCATGCCGTTAATATTACTGATGGTAGTCGGGCTGTGTTGCGAATGTCTTCTCTGGCGGCATCGGTAATTTTATTAAAACATGGCATCGAGCCCGTATGTCAGATGGCCTGTCGCGATCGCAATGTTATTGGTTTACAAGCAGATTTAATGGGAGCGCAGGCTCTGGGAATTAGAAATATCCTGGCTCTGACAGGAGATCCGGTAAAAGCTGGAGATCACAAACAGGCTAAACCAGTCTTTGAATTAGAATCAGTACGGTTACTCAAGGTAATTGGCAAACTGAATCAGGGATTTGATTTTAACGATAAACCCTTACCCGATGAACCCCTCGAATTATTTGCTGGTGCGGCTGTCGATCCTCAGTTAAAAAGTTGGTCAGGACTGCAAAGTCGCTTTGAAAAAAAACTCGCAGCAGGAGCGCAATTTTTCCAAAGTCAGATGATTACAGATTTTGATCGTCTAGAGAAATTTATGATAGGAATTGCCTCTATTAGCGATAAACCAATTTTAGCTGGGATATTTCTGTTAAAATCGGCTAAAAATGCCCAATTTATTAATCGTTGCGTCCCAGGAGTTAATATTCCTGACTCGATTATTCAACGGCTCGCCGATGCAGAAAACCCCCTAGAAGAAGGTATTGCGATCGCAGCAGAACAAGTAAAACAAGCTAAAGACATCTGCCAAGGTGTTCATTTGATGGCGGTTAAACGGGAAGAATTAATTCCTCAAATCCTGGATCGAGCAGGGGTTAAACAGTTATCTGTTAACAGTTATCAGTTAACAAGTTCCTAAACACAACTTGTCGAACTCTTGTCTACCAAAGTATTTACTCAATCAATGATTTCAAATTCTAGATCTTGCTGGGTAGCGAAATTGTAGGTAACATGATCTACCACATTAGTGTCGCTCAACTCCAGATTGTAAAAATCTACCATATCATCATCAAAATAAGGCCCGGCGTGCCAGGTTCCCACTTCTAATTTAATAAAACAATTCCCCGGAATCCTAAAAGCAGCCATAGCTTCTAAATTAGGCTGGGGAGTTGTTGATGGTGGTGCCACCACAAGATACCAAGTTTTCCCTTCTAGAGAACCTAAACATTGGGTACAAAGATTGTGGCGAGTAATTTTATGAAATTTGCGCCCCCGCTCATGTAATCGCATGATATAAAAGCGCGGGATTCCATTATCTAATTTGAGTTGAGCATCTAGATGATCGTAGGTTTTGCCATCTTTCGAGGCATTAATTAATTGCCCATAGGGTTGGAAGTTATTTGGATTAATTAGTTCAGCACGGATTTTTTGAACAGTCATAGTTTAGGAACAAGGTAATGAGAAATGAGGATTAAGTAAAAGTAGGGTAATAAATCTCAGTGTAAACTCAATAAAGTACTTGTAAATCAATTTTCCCTGAATCACTGAGAGAATCAATAAATAATGAAGAGAATTTTCTATGGTTTATTGCTATTCACATTGACTAGTTCACCTACCTTGACCATTACCCCAGCTTTCGGACAAACTGAAATTCGCAAAGAACGGGTTCAGTTTGTCCGAGGTGCCAACAGTGCCATAGTTGAAAGCTCAATTACTGGTTATGAGATAGCAGATTATGTTCTTGGTGCTAGAGAAGGGCAGTACATGAATGTCAGTATGGCAACCGATAATACTGGCAACTATTTTAATATTTTCATGCCAGGGGAAAACGAGGTGGCCATGTTCAACGGTTCCATAGGAGAGAACCAATATGAAGGCATTATTCCAAAGAGCGGTGACTATAGGGTTCGAGTTTATATGATGCGGAGTGCAGCCCGTCGCAATGAGATTGCCAACTACCGTCTGGAGATGATTATCACAGAAGCCGGTAATAGTTCAGCCAATTCTAGCGAAAACATCTACGATAATGATGCTTTAGTGGAGGGAAGCAATTTCAACGCAACTGGTAACATTCCCTGCGCTATGACTACTTCGCAGCCCACAGGCTCTTGTTTTTTTGGCGTTACCCGTGAAGGAAATGGAAGCGGCATCGTTACAATAACAAAACTGGACGGACGAACTCGCGCGATCTTCTTCGAAAATGGAAAAGCTACTGGTTACGATATGAATCAGGCAGATCCAGGTGAATTTAGCGTTGAAAAACAAGGTGACTTGAGCCTTGTCCGCATTGGTGAGGAGCGCTATGAGATTCCTGATGCAGTTATTTTCGGTGGATAACATTGTCCTCAAGCAGAGTTTTATGTAACTAAACAGCATGAGAATTGCTATAGAATCAGTAGTTAGCACATATCACTCCCATCAGCTATCATGTCATCTTCCGGTCAAGGTCTCTCTTATCCTCCCACTCATCAAGGACAACAAAGCGATATTTATCATGGCATAGAAGTTAAAGATCCCTATCGCTGGCTGGAAGATCCTGATTCAGAGGCGACCAAGGCTTGGGTAACAGCCCAAAATAAAGTAACAACAAATTATTTATCCCAGATTTCTAATAGAGAAGAGATTAAGTCGCGACTAACCCAACTTTGGAACTACGAAAAATATTCTAGTCCCTTTAAAAGAGGCGAGCGCTATTTTTACTTCAAGAATGACGGCTTACAAAATCAAGATGTACTCTATACTCTCGAATCCTTAGACGCTGAACCCTCTGTTTTACTAGATCCCAATACATTCTCAGAAGATGGGACAGTTGCCCTATCAGGAATTGCCATCAGTGATAATGGTCAGTATCTAGCCTATGGCTTATCAACTGCTGGTTCAGATTGGATTGAGTATTTTGTCAAAGATGTCGTTACTGGTGAAAAGTTATCAGATCATCTCAAATGGATTAAATTTTCAGGAGCATCCTGGACGAAAGATCATCAAGGATTTTTCTACAGTCGTTATGCCGAACCCAATGAAGCCACTAAGCTAGAAGATGTCAATTATTTTCAGGAACTTTATTATCATCGCTTAGGCACGGAACAAGCTGAAGATGTCTTGATCTATAAGCGTCCCGATAAAAAAGAATGGGGCTTTGCGGGAGAAGTTACCGAAGATGGTAAATATTTAGTTATCAGTGTCTGGAAAGGCACAGATAGTAAAAATTTAGTTTTCTACAAAAATTTATCTCAACCTGAGAGTGAAGTTATTGAACTTATCAATGAATTTGAAGCTAGTTACGATGTAATTGACAATGATGGCGATCGCTTTTTGGTGAAAACTGATTTAAATGCTCCCCGCAGTCGAGTAATTGCCATTGATCTTGAAAAACCGCAACCAGATAATTGGCAAGAAATCATCCCTGAAAGTTCTGAAACCCTCAAGGGCGTTGGCTTACTGAATAATCAATTTGTCACGATTTATCTTAAGGATGCGCGATCGCAGATTAAAATATTCGATCTTGAGGGTTTATTTATCAGGGAAATAGAGTTACCTGGTATTGGCTCTGCTGGGGGTTTTGCGGGAAAAAGAGCTGACACAACAACTTTTTATACTTTTACCAGTTTTACCACTCCTGCGACGATCTATAGCTATGACATGGTAACTGGGGAGAGTAAAATTTTTCGTCAACCCCAAGTGGATTTTAATCCCGAAGACTATTTTACAGAACAGGTTTTTTGCCCGAGCAAAGACGGGACTGCCATTCCTTTATTTATTACTTATAAAAAAGGCATCAAACTAGATGGCAATAATCCCTGCTATCTCTATGGATATGGTGGATTTAATGTTTCTCTGACTCCTAGTTTTTCGGTCAGCAATCTAGTTTGGCTAGAAATGGGCGGTATTTACGTGACGGCTAATCTGCGAGGTGGTGGAGAATATGGGGAAGCTTGGCATCAAGCTGGGATGAAAGAGCGCAAGCAAAATGTCTTTGATGATTTTATTGCCGCTGCCAGCTGGTTAATCGAGCAAAACTACACTTCAACTACAAAATTAGCGATCGCCGGTGGTAGTAATGGTGGCTTGTTAGTCGGTGCTTGTATGATCCAACGCCCTGATCTTTTTGCCGCGGCTCTCCCCGCAGTCGGTGTTATGGATATGTTGCGTTTTCACAAATTTACTATTGGTTGGGCTTGGTGTGCCGAATATGGAAATCCTGACAATGAAATAGATTTTTCCACTCTCTATAGTTATTCGCCGCTGCATAATCTCAAATCAGGAACAGCTTATCCTGCGACAATGATCACGACTGCCGATCATGATGATCGAGTAGTGCCAGCCCATAGTTTTAAGTTTGCTGCAGCTTTGCAAGCGGCTCACGAGGGGAATAATCCAGTGTTGATTCGCATTGAAACTAAAGCAGGGCATGGAGCGGGAAAACCTACCACTAAAATCATTGAAGAAGTAGCTGATAAATGGGCTTTTTTAGTAAAAAATCTTCAGATGAAGTAAATGATTGCCACTCTCTATGAAGCTTCTCAAGCTGGAGTTCAAATCGATTTAATTGTGCGAGGTATTTGCTGTTTGCGTCCCGGATTATCGGGAATTAGCGAAAATATTCGGGTAATTAAGTTTTAAGGGTTTGATTCAATTGAACCAGAATCCAACCTCCCATTATAGAATAGGTTTATTAAAATACAGTAATTACTTAAGCTTTAGTTAAGCAAAAGTTAAGGTTTACCTTAACTATAAAGTAAGACTTAGATAATCATTATTCGATAGAATTGGATTGAAGTACATTTTAGTACTAGTATTCGTTAAATATTAAGTATTTATCTCCTAGGTAAATTGTTATGGTCTCTGAACAAAATAACTACAATCAGCCTGAAATAGTTCTTCAGTCAGAAAATGTCAATGTTTATTATGGTGATTTTTTGGCTTTAAAAGGTATTTATTTAGATGTTTTAAAAAATCAAGTTACGGCATTTATTGGCCCTTCTGGGTGTGGGAAAAGTACCTTATTACGTTGCTATAATCGCCTCAATGATTTAATTCCGATTTTTCGTTTAGAAGGTTTAATTACTTATCGAGATGCTAATCTCTATGCCAAAGATATTGATCCTGTGCAAGTAAGACGCAGAATTGGCATGGTTTTCCAGCGCCCCAATCCCTTTCCTAAGTCAATTTACGAAAATATTGCTTTTGGTGCCAGAATTAATGGCTTTAAAGGCGATATGGACGAGTTGGTAGAGCGTTCTCTTCGCCAAGCTGCCATTTGGGATGAAGTCAAAGATAAACTCAATCAGAGTGGATTAGCTCTTTCTGGAGGACAACAACAACGACTTTGTATTGCCCGAACAATTGCGCTTCAGCCTGATGTGGTTCTAATGGATGAACCTTGTTCAGCTCTCGATCCAATTTCTACTCTCAAGGTAGAAGAATTAATTCATGAACTAAAGAAACAATATACGATTGTTATTGTGACCCATAATATGCAGCAAGCATCACGGGTCGCAGATTACACCGCTTTCTTTAACGTTAAACCCACAGATCAAGGTAATCGTCAAGGCTATTTAGCAGAATGCGATCGCACAGAAGTTATTTTCCAAAATCCCAAAGAAGAAGCCACAATGGAATATGTTAGTGGTCGTTTTGGTTAACAAGCGGCAAGTAATAAGAATTAATAAGTAATAAGTAACAAGTCTTCCGTTCCTTTGCCACCAGCCATAACTTGGCAAATTTTATGTTGAACAGCTTATCAGTTCCACCTCGCTCCCGCGCTCAAGAATCGAGAGCCGCGATCGAGCGAATTTATGTGATTATGCGCCATCTTTTTGTTCGCGGTCATTATAAACCTGGTGGGGTTTCAGGTGAAGCTTTGAGCGAAGCACTGTTGACATTACAGCCCGAAATTTACGGCTCAATGACCGATGCGGAAAAAGTAGAACTCAACGGACTCGCTTATGTCATGGCTCGGCTACCGAGAGGGATTGAAAAATGTCGCTTTGTTCAGCTGATTGCTGCCGAAGGCTATAATAACTCGGGATTTGAAAAAATTGTTCCCGCAAAGCGTCGTCGTCACTGCTATTGTATCGATGAAGAAACGATGCTCATCGAAGTTACCAGAGGACGCAGCGAAATTTATGATATTCTTACCCATCTAACTTTTCTCTACATCGAAGCTGACAAAATCAGAGACCATGCTTTAAATGAAGGTCAGCCGACCCAAGAATGGTTAAAGCTAGAAAAGATAGTTCTGGGAGCAACATCTACCCCAAGTTCTACTCCTTATTTAGTTGAAACTGAAGTTAGAGAACAAGCGATCTCTTATACCAGTAATTTATTAGGACGCACTTTTGCCGAAACTGTCGCTGCTGAACGTCGGTTTCGTCAAGGAGAGCCCGACAACAATAATTTGTTCCAAATAGTTTATTGGCTAGGAAGAGTGGCCATGGAAGAGATGCAGGAAAAATATGATCGCCAAATTACCTTTAGTTCAGCGCTTCGGGAGCGAATTGGTCATCATATTCATGGGGAAAAATGGGCCACTGAAGTTAAACAATTTCTCTGGTCGCAAAATTTATGGCAACGTCCCCTGCATATTATCAGTGCTAATCTCCACAGCATTGTTAATTGCCTCTATGCTGTTCCTGCCTTACAGGAAAAGCTAGGAGTCGGCGTAACCATTGAGGAAATTGCTCGCCAATTGAGTATGACAGAAAATGTCGCTCTCAACCAAGAAGTGCTTAAATTTGCTCTACAACATGGAATGTATTACCTCGAAGATCGAGCGGGAACCAATATTCACGTTCAGATTTTTGATACTTCTTTGTTACCTCTTGATTTGCTGTCTTCTGAGATAAAACTCGATCGAGCAGTGGTTGAAGAAGATAAACCAGTGATTTTAGTGATGGATTATGCATTTGGAGAGCAAGCTTTTGAGTTGTTCGATGAATTACTCAAGCCTTACAAAACTGAAGGACAATCCCAGAAGCTCAATTTATATTCGATTTCTGTGATGGGAAAAGCGGGAACTTTAGTCGGGAATAAGGGAGATTTGATGTTGCCGACAGCTCATATTTTTGAAGGAACAGCAGATAACTATCCTTTTGAAAATGAAATGACCAGACAAGATTTTCAAGAAACGGAAATTCCTGTTCATGAAGGAGCTTTATTAACAGTATTGGGCACTTCTCTGCAAAATGCCGATGTTTTGAACTATTTTAAAAGTTCTTCTTGGAATGTAGTTGGGTTAGAGATGGAAGGAGCCCATTTACAAAAGGCAATTCAAGCAGCAGCCAAAATTAGAAGAAGTATCGACGAACATGTAATCTTGCGTTATGTTTACTATGCTTCTGATAATCCCCTACTCACAGGCGGCACCCTAGCTTCCGGAAGCTTAGGACAAACTGGAGTTAAACCGACTTATGCGATCGCTTTAAAGTTTTTAAATAAAATTCTTCATTACTGATATGAATCCTGAAGAGTAACTAATCTACATAATAGATTAAGTTTCTGAGCCAATTCGAACTAAGCGAATAACAGTACGCTGATTAAGAGAAGAACTTGGGTCAACTCCAGGTAAAGGTTGCGAAAAACCTAATCCTTCAGCCAAAAATTTATGGGAGAGATTTTTTTGTTTAAGATAGCTCGCAACTACATTAGCCCTCTCCTGTGAAAGCTTTTGGTTTAAGTCAGCTGAGCCTGTTTTTGAGGTATGACCTTGAACTTTAATAGCAATAGTATTGGGGTTAAATTCACCAATATCCGTTGCTAACTTGTCCAATGTTCGTTTACCTTCTTCGGTTAAAATGGCAGAGCCAAAGGCAAATTGCACCTCACCCTCGACAGTAATATTGCCAATATCAGCTCCTTGTTTCACCTGAACCTGAGAATTTTTCGTATTGGAGGGGCTGGCTTCTAGGGAAGCTCCTTTAAGTCGCATTGCTAATTCTGGGTTATCTTGACCGATTATCTCGATGAGCTTATTAGTTTTAGTGGCAGCAGAATTGATAAAATCAGCATTGTAGAGGGCTTTAAAATCTGGAGGAATTTCCTCAAGAAGACCCGATAGTGCTAAGATTCCCGCGAGTGAACCAATTCTTTTGTCTAAGGTTCCCGACTTCACCCAATCTTGCGCTTCAACAGAGGTAAAAAAATGAATACCCTTAAACACAGCGGCTGCTTCTAATTCAGTTAGATCGCCATCAGCAGCAATCTGACTTAGAAGCGTAGCTCGATTCTGTACAGAAGAATCAATTTGGCGGTAGTAGTTTTCGACGAACTTTTGCACAAGTTGAGGATTTGATTCCAAAATACTATCAGAAGCAACAGCTAAGTCAACGATAATTTTGGGCGAATCGGCACTACTCAATAAAACAGTGTTTCCTTCTTGTCTCGCAGCGGCGATCATAGGTTCCCAAAGCACGGCCAGAGCAATATTAGACTGAGGAGCTTGCATCTGTGCCCAGGCTGTGGTGGCGTCGTCTACTCGTATGACATCGAAATCAGCAAGATCAAAGTTATCAAACTTGGCATCGAGTACTGTTGCCAAAAACTCACTAGGAGTATCTCCGGCAAAGATGATTTTCAGTCGCTGTCCCTGAGATTGTTTTTGCTTAACTAGGTTCTCTAAGTCAATTAAAGACTTGAGTTGGGGATACTCGTTGGTGTTAAGCACAATGGCATCAGCTCCCACCGTTCGATCAATAAGCGCGACAATTTTTCCTTGAGGTTTGTGTAGCAGAAACTGATCGAGAGTGGTGAGAATTACATCTGCTTTGCCTTGATTTAGGTCTTTAGCAAGTTCCGCTTGGACAAATTCATTACCATATTGCATGGTAATGCCGCTTTTATTAAGAGCGTCTTGAAATGCCGTACTGCGCAGAGTTGCATAACCGCTGAAGGTATTTCCTAAGACGTTAATTGTGCCATTTGATAAGCGATTGACATCCTCTGTAGCGTTAGAGTTTGCCGCCGCAGTTGTCTGAACAGCGAAATCCTCGTTCAGACTATTGTTTTCTGGAGTAACATTCTCATTCAGACTATTATTTTCTGGAGTGACATCCTCGTTTAGACTATTGTTTTCGCTGGCAAGTCGATACTGCGAATCTCTGAAGAAAATTACTAGGGGTGTAAATAGTAAAAATCCTAACAGGATTGCCCAAAGGAGTGGTTTATTTGTAAGTGCATTTGACGTTAAAACTTTTTTATTGTTGGCCACAATTGTTGTGTTTTGATGGGACGTAGGTGGTAATTGTGGTTTTAGGCCAGATAATTTCTTTTTAACCCAATCCAAACTAAAAATTGATGAATAAAGATGATTGGATAACGTTAACTTATGATCTTTTTCAGTTACCAATCCCAAATTAATTAATTCTTGTTGTTCTAGACTTTGATTGCTACTGACTTCTCCCTGTTGCAAAATCTGCAGATATAGTCTAAGTAAACTTTTAGGAGGACAGGTCGTATTATTTAATAAATAATATTCTATCGTTTTTAAATATCCTCCCAGTTGCTGAGTCTCCCAATTATTAATCACATTATTTCGCACTACCTTTTCAACAAATTTAGCCTCCAAGCCTTGAGGAATAAATTGCTTATTATTTGCAATAATTTGACAAATTTCCCGGGTTAATAACGGATGCCCTCCTGTCCATTTAAAGACTTCTTTTAGTAAATAATAAGGAGAAGCAGCTTTGGTTTCTAAATTAAGAGATTTAATTATTTCTTGTTGGGAAGGTGATAATAATTTTACCGATTTTTTGTTTAGTACTAAGTATTTCAGGAAAAAGTTAATAGTCTTTTTTGTTAGCCATCCCTTCTCTATAATCAATTCCCCCAAAAACAATTTTGTCTGCTTTTGTTCTTCGAGTAAAATTTCAATCTGCTCTGAATCAATTAAAGACGCTTCTTGGAGATAGTAACCTAGAGGTTGGGTTTCTGATTGCTGTAACAACTTGGGAAATTGATCGGCAAAAAAATCTACGGTTTTTTGTTTCACTATTCCTTGAGACACCAAAATTTTCCCAAATTTAACTTGATTATTTTTTAATTGAATATCTAAAGCTGCACGAATGTGCAAATCGGAAATTAATCCGGCCTGTTCTAAAACCTTACCAAGCGGTTTGATAACTACATTTTCCATCAATCAAGCAAATTATCCTTTTATTATTTGTTCTTCCAGATAAATCCCTCCGATTTATCCCCATTCGATTACAAGTCAGAGGAATAAATCTGATAAAAGTTTATAAAAAACATAAATAAAACCGCGTTTAGTTTGAAACCTGTAGTTTTCATGATTGTTTGGGGGAACGCCCACCAAGACAGGGCAAATGTTAAAGGGGAAAGGTTTATGAGCGACCCTGCTGTGCGACCTCGGTGCCCTAAAGGATACACCTTCGGATAAGGTTTCCTCCGCTAGGGAATGCTTACCAAGAGAAGGAAGGCGCGAGTCGGGATCTATCTTTTTTATTTCAAAACTGGAGTTTTGAATATGGACACATGTTTATGATTAAGATACTACCATGAAACGACTTTAGGAATTTAAGTAAAGTTTTTACCAGAAATTCCCAATGCGAAATGTAGCTAATGATACAGAAATAATGTTCTATTCAGAAGTTGATTAAGAAACGAATCTCAGGTTAGAGATGAATCAAACTAGATCGTTTGAGACATCAATTCAACTTTCCATTTATTATGGACGCGGGTTAGAAGACAATTTTGGTCATAGACAAAAGTATTTAGCCAAAGTTTTGGTAAACCTCAATCTTTTGGCTTTCCTCTTCTACAACAAATCTCTTCCTTAATTATTCTTAATAATTTGAATGGAAATTGCTGTTTCGTAATATTTATTTACAAAAATATTCTGAAGTTAGATTGAGCTTCTTTACTTTGCGATCGCTTAGAAGCTTGATTTTGATTGAGCTTCAGTCCTAATATCTGATACTTCTAAGATGTAATCGCGTATTTTGCTACGAAACAACAATGTAATACAAATAATTATGGTAGTATGCTACTAATAACTAAGAATGCGGCATGTGCCTCCAATAATACATCAATTTTTATTAAGTATTTTATGACTTGGAACAGAAACCCATTTTTATTCTCTCGGCGCACAACGATCAAGTTTATGACTGGATTAGCTGTCGGAACGGTTTTACATAATCTAACTGCTCCTGTTGCTAAATCAGCTCCTAAGATGAAGATGTCCTTGGGGGGAGTAACTTGGATTGGCTTGACTCCTTTTTATATTGCTCAGGAAAAAGGCTTTTTTGCCGACTCCAATCTTGATGTCAATTTACAAATTTTTGCTGCTAATACTGACTATGTATCAGCATTTTTAGCTGGGCGCATTGATGGTTGTGTTTCACTTGTAACCTCAGAAGCAGTTTTATTAGCAGATAAAGGGAAAGATTTTAAAATCGTTTTAGTACAAGATAATTCTGCCGGGGGAGATGGCATTTTAGCTCGTAATAGTATCGCCAGTATTGCTGATTTTAAAGGAAAAAAAATAGCTGTCGAACAGGGTGCAGTCGGTCATTTTTTCTTGCTGCAAGTACTCAAAGAAGTTGGCTTAAGCGATCAGGATATTACAATTATTAATGCAGATGCCTCTACAGCAGCGGCAGCTTATCAAGCAGGAAATGTTGAGATCGCTAGCAGTTATGCTCCTTTTTTATCCCAGGCTGACGAAGCTCAACCTGATGGCAGAATTATCTACGATACGTCCCAGATGCCTACAGCAATAACTGATTTTTATACCTTTGATAGTAAATATATCGAAGCTAATCCCGAAGCTGTAGAAGCTTTTATTAGAGCCATTGTTAAAGCTCTTGAGTTCTTAGAAACTAATCGAGATGAAGCAATTGCGATCGCAGCTAAAAAATTAGAAGTGACTCCCGAAGCGCTGGCTGCAGATTTAGAAGGAATTGAGTTACCAAATGCTGATGCTAATTTAAAAATGTTGTCAGAACCTAGCAGTGATCTTTATATCTTGAATTCTCTTAAGGCGATGGGAGAATTTCTGGTTGCCCAAGGGCAAATTAACGCTGTTCCCGACATGGCATCATTTATTGAACCTAAATTCGTTCAGTCTTTTCAAGCTACTAAGTAATTACTGTAATTACTAATGAATAAACCCAAACCTTCCTATCTCAAACCTTCGGTTTTTTGGAGTATTCGTCAGGGTTTTCCTAGTTGGTTAAAATTGTTGCTAACGGGAATAGCGCTGATTATTCCCTTAACTATCTGGTCGTTGCTCAGCTACCAAGGATTAGTTAATTCCCAATTTTTACCTACGCCAACGGCAGTGTTGCAAGCGGGAATTGAGATGTTTAAGTCAGAAGATTTAATGCTCGATATCGTCGCTAGTTTTAGTCGAGTTTTAGCAGGTTTTATCTGTGCTGCGATCGTTGGCATCCCCGTGGGCATTGCAATGGGAACTTTTTACAGCATGGAAAGTTTATTTGGCTCAATTGTCGGGGTAGTGCGTTATATGCCGATCGCCGCTTTTATGCCCCTCATCATTCTCTGGGCTGGTTTAGGGGAAGTATCTAAAATTTTGATTATTTTTCTAGGAATTGTTTTTTATAATGCCATCATGATCGCCGATGCGGTTAAATTTATCCCCAATGAAATGCTCAATGCGGCCTATACTTTGGGGGCGAATCGTTTTGATTTAGTATTCCGGGTAATTTTGCCAGCGGTTATTCCCAGTATTATCGATACCCTGAGGGTTAATGTAGCAGGTGCTTGGAACTTCCTGGTAATTTCAGAATTAATTGCGGCTCAAAATGGTTTAGGCTTCAAAATTGTTTATTCCCAGAGGTTTCTTAATACGGATAAAGTACTGTTCTGTATTGTGGTTATCGGTATTATCGGCTTGCTTTTGGACTATAGTTTTAAGCTGTTCTACAAATTTGCCCTACCCTGGGCAGAACAGTAGGGTGTTGACCAATTAAAAAATTGACCAATGGGATAAAGATAAATGATAAATAATAAATGTTTTAATTTTGATCGCGGTGGCACGGCGTTACTAATTATCGATTTCCAGGCTGATGTTTTTAATGGAGGAGCATTGCAACTTGTCGGAACTGAGGCGGTTTTACCAAAAGCAAAACAGGTATTAGCTGCGGCCCGAGAAATCGGTTTACCCATTATTCATACCCAAGAAGTACATCGTAAAGAAATGGTGGATTTTGGGCGGGAATTAGATGGTGTAGAACCAGTTCATTGTTTGGAAAATTGGCCTGGTACAGATTTTCATCCTGAACTATACCCCCGCAATGGAGAATATACCATCTCTAAAAGACGCTATAGCTGCTTTTTCGGCACAGATTTAGAAATCTTGCTGAGAGGTTTACAAGTCAAGACTTTGATCGTAATGGGTACTATGACCAATGTTTGTATCCACTACACTGTTGCCGAAGCTCATCAAAGAGATTATCATTTCTACGTCATTGAAGACTGTTGTGCAGGCTCTGATTGGGATGCTCATTGGGCAGCTCTTAAAGCAATGAAATACCTACAGCGTAATTCCTTAATCACTAGTCAGGTATTTATTAATCAAACTAAAGCTTCTCTTATCAACAAATCTGAGATTTCATCCATACCAACAACTTGATTAATTAAAGCTTCTTTTATTGCTTATGCTCGGGAAATTGATTGCTTTAAATGTCAAGAATATGGGGAAGGAGCTAAATATTATGGCTCTTGGCGATCGTTTACTGATGTGGCAGTTATTACTCCTAAACTTTAATAGATTAATTTAGATAGCGAATTATGAAATCATTCTCCAATGATGTTTTCGTCGATCCTAGTCAGAATCTCAGAGAATCAAATTATTTACAGCCCAAATTAGAAATTCATAATCTCTCCAAAACTTTTACCAATGCCTCTGCCAATCAAAAATACGGCAATAGACAGCAACAACTTGTCGTCTTAGATCGAATAAATCTTGATATTTATCCCAATGAATTTGTCTGTATCGTGGGAGCTTCAGGTTGTGGTAAATCTACTTTACTCAATATTGTTGCCGGTTTAATGCCTCCATCTTCGGGCAAAGTGATGATCAATGGTACAGAATCATTCGGCCCTGGAGCTGATCGAGGTATGGTATTTCAAAACTATACTCTGTTTCCCTGGTTAACTGTTGCTGAAAATATTGGATTTGGTCTAACTCTGAAAAAAATCCCCAAAGCCCAACGCAAGGAAATTATTAGCTACTATTTAGACATTATTGGTTTAACTAAGTTTGCCCATGCCTATCCCAAACAGCTTTCTGGGGGCATGAAACAGCGAGTTGCGATCGCTAGATCTTTAGCTAACCAACCACAAATTTTGCTCTTAGACGAACCTTTTGGCGCATTGGATGCCCAGACTAAGGAACAGATGCAGGAATTTTTATTAGATTTGTGGGATAAAACTCATATTACACTGTTAATGATTACCCATGATGTCGAGGAAGCGATCTTTCTTGCCCAAAGAATTTATGTGATGTCCGCCCATCCAGGAAGAATTAAAGAAGAAATTAGAATCGACTTACCTAATCAACGTCATCTTGATATTAAGCTAACAGGAAAGTTTATTGAATACAAACGCAGAGTAATTCAGGCACTCCGTTAAGAAAGTAACAAGGGTTTGACAATGTCAAACCCTTCAGCATAAGTAAATGAAAATATTTTGGCTCATCTAATTAGATACCAGTCGGACTAAGCGAATAACAGTACGTTGGTTGAGGGGAGAACTCGGGGGAGCTCCAGGTAAAGGTTGAGAGAAACCCAATCCTTCGGCTAAGAATTTGTGGGAGAGCTGTTTTTGTTTAAGATAGCTCACGACTACGTTAGCCCTATCTTGGGAAAGCTTCTGGTTAAGGTTAGCTGAACCAGTTTTTGAGGTATGACCTTGAACTTTAATCGCAATAGTAGTGGGGTTAAATTCAGCAATATCTATTGCTAATGTGTCCAATGTTCGTTTCCCTTCTGCGGTTAACATGGCAGAGCCGAAGGCAAATTTCACCTCACCTTTGAAAGCGACATTGCCAATATCAGCTCCTTGTTTCACCTGAGCCTCAGAATCTTTGACATTGGAGGTACTAGCTGGCAATTTCGCCCCTTTGAGTAGCATTGCCAATTTCGGGTTATCTTGACTGACCATTTCAATAAGTTTATTGGTTCTAGTGGCAGCAGAATTGACAAAATCAGCATTGTAGAGAGCTTTGAAATCTGGAGGAACTTCGTCTATAGTACCTGATAGGGCCAAGATTCCCGCGAGGGCACCAATTCTTTTGTCTAAGGTTTCTGACTTCATCCAGTCTTGTGCTTCAACAGAGGTAAAAAAATGAATGCCTTTAAACACAGCAGCTGCTTCTAAATCATTTAGATTGCCATCAGCAGCAATCTGACTAGTAAGTACAGCTCTATTCTGTATAGAAGAATCAATTTGGTGGTAGTATTTTTCGACGAACTCTTTCACCGCTTGGGGATTTGACTCGAGGATCCTATCAGAAGCGACAGCTATGTCAACAATAACTGTGGGAGCGTCGGCACTACTCAATAAAACAGTGTTACCTTGTGTTCTCGCTTCGGTTATCAAAGGTTCCCAAAGCACTGCCAGGGCAATATTAGACTGAGGAGCTTGCATCTGCTTCCAGGCTGTGGTGGCATCATCTACCCGTATGACCTCAAAATCAGCAAGATCAAAGTTCTCAAATTTGGTATCAAGTATCATTGCCAGCAACTCACTAGGCGTATCTCCGGCAAAGATCATCTTCAGCCTTTGTCCCTGAGATTGTTTTTGCTTGACTAACTGCTCTAAGTCAATCAAAGACTTGAGTTGGGGATACTCTTTGGTGTTGAGAACAATGGCATCAGCTCCCACGGTCCGATCAACTAGGGCGACAATTTTTCCTTGAGGTTTATGCTGAATAAATTGATCGAGAGTGGTGAGAATTATATCTGCTTTGCCTTGATTGAGGTCATCAGCTAGTTGCGCTTGAACAAATTCATCACCGTATTCTAGCGTAATGCCGCTTTTCTTAAGAGCATATCGAAATTCTGTGCTGCGTATGGTTGCGTAACCGCTGAAGGTGTTACCTAAAACCTTGATTGTGCTATTTGAGTGGCGATTGGTATCTTCTGTAGCATTAGCGTCCGTCGCTGTCGTCTCGGCCAAGAATTGCTCTTGAAGGGCAAAAGATCCCTTAGGCGTATTATTGTCTTTTTGCGAATTGTTGAAGAAAATTACTAGGGGAGAAATCACTAATAATCCTAACGTGATTGCATAAGCAGCTATTCGAGTAAGTGGTTCATTTTTGATATGAGTTGCCATTGAGACTTTTTTCTTGTTTGGCAAAGTTGGTGATTTTTTTTCTTGAGCAGATAATTGCTTTTTAACCCAAACTGGATTAAATATTGATTGATAAATACGATTGGCTACTTTTAACTTATTTTCTTGCTCAGTGACCAATCCTAATTTAATTAATTCTCGTTGTTCTTGAGTTTTATCGGCACTGATTTCTCCTTGCTCTAAAATCTCTAAGTATAGATTAAGTAGCGTTCTAGGAAGACATATTGTATTGTTTAGCAAATAATATTGAATTGTTTTTAAATATCCCCCTAGTGCCTGAGTTTTCCAATGATGAATCACATTATCTTGCACTAACTTGTCAACTATCATAGCTTCTAAATTTTCAGGGATATAATAGTTAGAATCTGAAACGATTTGACAAATTTCTCGTGTCAATAAAGGATGTCCTCCTGTCCAGGAAAAAACTTCTCTAAGTAAAGCATAAGGGGAAGCAGCTTTGGTTTCTAAATTAAGGGAACTAACTATTTCTTGTTGGGAAGGTGACAACAATTTTAACTGGTTGTTTGATGGTCCTAAATTTTGCAAGAAATAGTTAAGAGTTTTTGGTTTTAGCCATCCTTTCTCTATCATCAATTGTCCCAAAAGCATTTGCGTTTGCTTTTGTTCTTCAAGTAAGATTTCAATCTGTTGTGCATCTATCAAAGAGGCTTCTTGCAGATAATAACCTAAAGGTTCTGTTTTTGGTTGTTGTAACAACTTAGGCAATTGTTCGACAAAAAAATCTACGGTTTTTTGTTTAAGTATTCCTTGCGACACCAAAATTGTGCCGAATTTGACTTGATTGTCTTTCGATTGAATCTCTAAAGCTTTTCGAATTTGTAAATCGGAAATTAATCCAGCCTGTTTTAAAACTTTACCAAGCGGTTTGATAACTATATTATTCATTATTATTGATTAACTAAGCAAAATATCTTTTTGCTATTTATTTTACATATTTTCGAGCAACTTAAAAACCGTAGTACTTTATTTGTAATACCTTGCTGCGCTTAATTTGACTTCTGGTAACAGCAGTAACACCATAAGAAAATAGAATTTTCTTCTTACAAATTCTATATTTTTCTCCTGAATCTTAAATTCTGAATTCTGTCTCTTATTCAAAACTAATAATTTTTAGGCTATCGAAATCCTAGGGAACAAATTGTTTCTCTCCAGACATAACGAATCAAATTCGTCGAACGCTCACCTTAACTTCTATTTTGTTTGATCTAAATCCTCAAGAAAATTAGAAGCGATCGCGTTTCCAGAGATCTTAGGGAATAGCGATCGCTCACAGTCAATAGAGCGATCGCCTAATGAAGAAAAAACGGATTTGGTCTCAGAGGCATTAGTCTGTCAATTGTGAAGGGAGAAAATTTAATAACACTTACTCATCAAATTAGTCTTGACAAAGTGGTAGTTCAAAATTGTGTAGCCTTATATTCTGCATTTTGGTAACAACTTAGAGAAAACCTGTCTATAATAAAACTATGATTGGATGCATTTTTATTTATTTTTGTCAAGAGGAAAATCCAAGAAATTTAAGACACCAACTTTTAATCAGATCTTGAGGGAGATATATCCATGTTGACAGTAAACCGTGACCAAAAGTCCCAAGAATACCGCTTCCACGACATCATGACTCTAGCCGAAGAAGCAGAAAAACTGGGAAAAAGAGCGATGCAGTTAGGACTGATATCTAGTTTAACCGTCCATGTGTTTCCAGACTGCTGGCAATTTTCCCTTTCTAACAATCAAGAATCGGAACTCCTGACTCCACAAGAAGCATACCTTCATTTTAAAAAACTCCTGGAAACATCAGACCGATAGGTCAAAAGTGGCGAGACCTCGCGTTCTTCCATTCGTCTCGTCTTCGCAGGATAATAATGAGCAGCGCAGTTGTCAAGACTTAACCGAATAAAGTAGAGCAGGCAAAGCTTAAGTATGTTGCTATCGAACAAGCTGCCTACGAATCAGGAATGGATATTATGGCAGGAGCGGAATTACGCAGACTGCAAAATTTAGTAGAGATTACTAATACCATGCCTGTGTGGGAACGTCCCCAGTATTTCATGGAACGCTTACCTAAAACTTTGCTAGCGCTCGAACTACAGATGACGAGAATAGAAGCAGCTCAAAAATCTTGGCAGCGAGATCCGCAAGCTTTTATGGACAAATTTGTGCCGATGTTTTTTAATGGTTTAAACTCTTTCGATAACCAGAAAAAAATTAGCTCAAATTGAGATAAATAATTACAGTTAGTAGGGAAATTTCTTCCCTACTGGGCTTCGATATGCGAAAGGAATAAGTAATAAGTGAAAAAATATCCTAACAAGACTTTTAGAATTGAAGCCTGATTATAAGGTTCTACAAGAGAAAAATTATTATTTTGTTCCAGCACAAGGACTTGTCCCAGCACAAGGATTGGTTCCAGCACAAGGATTTGTCCCAGCACAAGGATTTTGCTCTTGTACTCCAGTATTAGGACTGTTTGGGTCTCCATTCTGCTGGCAAGAAACTACTCCGATAGACAAGAGAGATACAGCAGCGAGCATAGCAATATATTTAACTTTCATAATTTGGTTTTGATTTCGTACATTTTGTTGAATATCTATATAAGTATATAAGTATCGAGATATAGCATTCTGAAAATTACCTGAGAAAACCCTAAAAAAATATACACTTTACTACATTTCTTAATATTGCTATACTTAAATTGAACTAGTAAATTAAAGAATTTTAAATCCGATAACGTGAAAAAAACTAGAGATTAGTTGCAAATATGAAGTAATATCGATAAGAATCAATTAGAAAGTGTTTAGACATTAAACCTTATTCTGAATTAGCTCAATAAGATTCTAAATTAGCTCAATAAGGTTGTTTCGATATTAACACTCTCACTGCTAAGGTTGCACCTGTTAAGTTGTGAAGTTTTGGATCGAATGCTTCGACTCACTCTCCTGGTAAGCGCTTGTCCTTACTGTCGCGCCTGATGGGACACATAGTGGTTCCCTAGCGGACTGGTCGCGATTTCTCTCTCTTGGTCAGCATTCGGTAGCTAGTCTTTTGGTGAAGCATTGCGGTCTTTGGTGGAGAAAATACTGGGGGTTTCCCCCATTCCCCATTCGAGGATAAATAAAACTCAGCGGGGGAGCTTGCCAGAATCCGCAGGTCGAAACGCTTTCATCTCACCGACAAAGCGAAGCTTGTCATGATTCTTCCACTAGTATAGATAAATGAGTGTTAAAAAAATACTTTAAGATTACGGAAAGTCTGAAAATATTAGTTAAATGATCAGGGTTGAATGCTTACCTTAAACCTTTTTTGGAGAAAGTTGTTTAGTACTTCGGAATCGCTAGCTACCTCAGAAGCTGAGGAATTCCGTGGCGAAAT
>JASJDR010000046.1 GCA_030065615.1 Xenococcus sp. MO_188.B8
ATTAGCGAATCTTATATTTCAATAGCTTCAACTACCGATAATTGCAACTATCGGCACTTTTTAAGACGAAACTATAAGGGATGTAGGGTACTGATAATTTTCGCTTAATTTTTATTGAGAAAAGCCTTAGTAACTGAGAATCAACCCCTAGTTATTGCGAAAAATCCATAACTAGAAATTATGAATTTGTCGAGATGTATCAACCTCTATTGAGATGTCGGATTTGTAGTTATAAAAAATACAAATCTCAAACCCAGTCTGGACAAGCATTTAAGGTCGATATGACCCTAAAATGCGCGAATCGTGGTCATCCCCCAGCTTCTCAACAATCTGGTGCTTGTCATGCACACCTCCATGAAGGCCTAAATAGAAGATTCGCCCCATATAGTGCAGCCTGTCGCTGAAACCCTTGCTGTACAATTAATACAGTGATTTGATTTTTAAGGATTAGCGATCGCTAAAACATAAGTTACATGACAACCAGCGTAAGGCGGGACAAAAAGAGATAAAAAATCAAAACCTTAACCTAACCTTAACCAGGTTGCACTTTATCGCACGAACCTTCTATATAGGGGCCTTTGCAGTTAAAGAATCATAAAAGACTAATCCATAAAACTGTCAGATTTGGCAAGTTTAGAAATTTAATTATTAATTAACAATAAACACCATTGCTTTGCATCTAGCACTTCCGAACAAAAGTAGATGTCGTCACTTACTGCAACCGTTTAGAAAAGATGGTGTAGAAGCGTGATATTCTGATCGTGAAATAAATGCACCCCTGCGGTATTCCACTACCCAGGAGCGTAGGTCAACCTCCGAAACAGGTCAACAAAATTGAATAATAATTCAGGTACAAGTGTAACGACTTCTCCCTCTAGAAGTAAAGACCCCCTCTCTAAAAAACTCGCAGAATTCTTCCCTCATCTCCAAGATGCGATCGCACTCTTCACGCAAGGATGGAAGACGCTCAAGCATCCCCTACACAAAGCTTTGCTCTTTCAAAAACATCGCAATCCAAACCAAATAATTGGGGTGAGATTTGGCAAAGAAACAAAATATCTAGCTGCGGACATAGATCGCTTATCTTCAATTCATCCAGCCAAAAATCCGATGGGATATGGAAAATTTCTGGATGCGATGGAAAGAATCGGACTCTGCCGACATATTTCTTTACAATCTTCCTGGAGTGGCGGACTGCACCTTTACTTTTCTCTGCCTAAAAAAGTAAACACCTACGATGCCGCTTGTCTGATTAAATGGGCTTGCCTCAAAGCAGGTTTAATTATTACCCCTGGTCATCTAGAACTATTCCCCAACACCAAAAATTACGTTCCTTACAACCCAAAGAACCCCAATCAGCAATTCTCCCTCTACAACGGATTGCGCTTACCCTGTCAGCCAGGAACGGGGTCATTCCTCCTAGATTCAGACTTCAATCCAGTAAGCGATCGCATCGAAACCTTTCTCGATTGGGCAGAACGAGATGCCCAAGGACAAGACTTCGCCAAATTCAAGCGACTGCTCAAAACAGCCAGAAAGAGACTCCAGAAACTAGAAAAAAGAATCCACAAAAAACTTTCCCAAAACGCCCAAGAATGGAAAAAAGACCTAGAAACAATCATCACCACTGGTTGGACGGGACATGGAGAAACCAATGACCTCCTATCTCGCATGGTACGTTACGCCATAGTCTTCTTAGGAGAAACAGGAAAATCCCTGAGAAACTGGGTCAAGCAAGTAGCTACCAATGCCCCTGGATACCAAAAATGGTGTCGTCACCGTCATGAAATAGACAAAAAAATCGAATACTGGTGCAGGTCCACAGAAAACAACCAGCGATATTTGGCTTACCGTAGCTTCCCAGGGCGCGATCGCACCTTTAAACAAGACTACCCAGAAGCCTTCGATAAAGTTACCCAACCAAAAGAACCAAACCAAAACCAACTAAAAGCCCAACAAGCCACCGAAAGAATCAAACAAACCGTAGCCAAATTAGAAGCCGAAAACAGATTTCCTCAAGGTGCGGTAGAGAGAACCATCGCGATCGCCACCGAGAGTCAAAAAATATTCGGCACGGCTATCTCCAAATCCACCCTGAGAAAGCCTCATAACTTAGCCCAATGGCATCCCAAACACAAACCAGAACTACCTTTAGATAGCGAAATCTCCCAAACCCAGACAGCGACGGAAGTTTCCTACACCCCAAAACCCAAAAGTGAAAAAAATGAACAGCCTCAAACCCAGACAGCGACGGAAGTTTCCTACACCCTAGCCCCTATGAAGTGTGTGGGGCAGTTAGAGGTTCGGACAGAGGATTTAATTCAGGAGCAAGCCCCTCCAAGGCTTGCCTCTCAACCTGAAAATTTAGAAATGTCCGAACCTCTGACGCGCAAAATTTTAAATCCTCAACCAGCTTCAGAAGAATCTCATAGCTCAACAGAAATGGGTCAAATTCCCACGAAAGAGTCTGGCAAGTGTAATTCATCAATCGAGCAAAAACAAGATGAAAATCAGCTAATTTCAACCCAATCTCATTCAACAACAAATTCAACAGCAAATCAATCATTAGCGGAGCGATCGCCCAAATCTCTTTTGAGTAAATACCGAGAAATTATTAAAGTTCGCTGTGTGATCGAAAAGAAAGTTAGAACGACGACCAGAGAATATCTTCACGCTGCTTATCCTGGAATTAAAAATATACCTCCTCGTGGATTAAAAGCCAAGATCGAATCTCAATCTAGAGCTAGACTTTTTTGGTCATCGGGAATTCCCGAACTAATGAAGCGAGCGGAAGAAATTTGGTTGGAGTTAGGAGATGAATGGTAAATGCCCAAAAAAATAAGAGAGTTGAAAAAGCTACTGACACAAGCAGGATTTAAACAAATTCCCAAACGAGGCAAAGGTAGCATACCATGTGGGCGCATCCTCTTTACAATGGAAGAATAACCCTTTCGGGTAAAGACGGACAAGATGCCGAACGCTACCAAGAAAAAGATGTAAATAGAGCTATCAAAGAGGTGAGAGACAATGAATCTTAAATATCAAATGATTATTCAGTGGAGCGAAGAAGATAATCTATATTTGGTAGCTTTACCTGACTTTCCAGGGCAACAATGGTCTACTCATGGAAAAACCTATGAAGAAGCAGCAATCAATGGTAGAGAAGTTCTAGAGCTAATGATTGAATCCTATGCAGAGTCAAATGAGCCATTACCAGAACCGACCGTAGTAAATGAAGTAGCTGCTTAAGGAGAATTTCAGACCTACAAAATTCTGCGGGAACGAATAAGATGTTCCCGCAGATAATACGCTCTACTTGATGCAGTTTCAACTATGGCATTTAGTAGAATAAAACACGATTCATGTATTTTTCTTGGTAACGCTCCTGGTCGATCTACTTGTAAAAAACGTTGTATCGCTCTTTCTAAATAAAATGCTGCATTAGCTCCAGAAAGTAATTTACCTTTTTCACTTTCTTGCTGATGTTTTGAAAGGACATGTAATCCTTCCTCAAAAAAAATTGATGGAAAATGATACATGAGAGCAGCTAAGGCTCCAAATACATCTGCATTCTTCCCTGTATTGGCAACAAACTCAAGAATATGATTCTTGCCCAGAGCTATATCTCGATCTTGATTTTCGTAGTCAATTTTTTGCCATTCTACGTCAGCTTTTAGAAAACCAATCAACAAACCGCGTCGATTCTCTTTCCCTCTTCTACTGGATGTGCTTTTCCTAAGACTAATAGCTATCTCCTGTAGTTTTTGAGACATCTGTTGCCAAAAACACCAATAAGTTTCTATCTTGTTATTTTTTTCGGCTTGAACAGCAACACACATATCAAGATAACGTATGAATTTTGGAGCAGTGTCACAGCCGATTCTTAATAGCTCAATATATTCTCCAAACTCAGAATTATTCAAACAGATCAAGTGTTTGGCAAGACACTTTGCAAAGGCATGTGTTGTCTCGTAATGAAACTCTATATCTTTATTGCTTTTGGATTGATTGTTTTTCGCTTGCTCCGATTGAAATATCAGTTCGAGTATTTGCGACAATAAACTAACATGACTAGGCTCTGTCGAGCCATACGGAACCATCAAACAAGGAATTAAAAGATAATAGGCTCTATGGGATTCAAGCTTAATTTGCTCAAAATTTGTAGCGAGCATTCCTTTTGCCATATGTTCTCGAAAACTATCTTTCCGTTTCTGTAGTTTTAGTGCTTCAGCTTCCCTTTCTTCATCATCTGATGAGTAATAAGTTTTTCTAGCCTGACAATGATTGTCCTGTAGAAAACGTGCATATTCCACCGCACCTTCAATTAATTTTTGAGCAAACTCACTGTCTCTATCCCAAAGATACTCTCTAATACCGTTGCCTGCTCCTACTTGAACATATTCTTGTGCGTGTGTCAGTGAAATCGCGATTAATTTCTTGATTTGAAGCTCTGTTTCATCATCTTCAGTAAAATCTAACGGAATAGAAAGTACCGAAGCCGAAGCTGCTGCTCCATCAATATCGATTTTGTTACCGTAAATATTGTCTGTATCTGCGTTTTGTATTGCTGATGGCACAACTAACTCAACGCACCATTTAATATCATCTTCTTCTGATTCATCGGAATAATTTCGCAGAAAAATAGCAGCAGCAGTCACAATACTGCCGTAATGCATATCTAATGTATAAGTAGACTTTCCAGCTTGTAAAAGGGGGATGGCAACGATTCGTGAATTTTACTGTCATATCACCCTCAAAACCTTGATTGGCAATAGTTTGAGTCTCTAGGAAAAACCACACAAATATTACCTCGAAAACATGATTAACTCTCTGGTAATAGCTTTCCCATAAACTAAGGCAAGAGACGAGTTAAGAAACAAAATCAGAATTAAATCTAAAATGACTTGTTAAATCGGGTAAAACACTGCCGAGAATAACTTCATTTCGGCAATATATACTGAAAGTAGGTACGAGAGCATGAGGTTTTGACCTATGCTACAAACAACTGCTGAAGGTTCTTTTTCGGCAAAGTTATCTTCATCAAATCATCCTCCAGTTAAACAAGCCTATTCAGGAGAAAGAGAATATCTGTTGACCCACGAAGTTGAGGAATTAATGACGGCTGCTCGTCATGTGGGAAGACATGGACTTCGAGATGCCACGATTATTTTACTGATGTTTCGTCATGGACTACGCAGTGCCGAATTAGTAGCCCTCAAATGGTCGAGTGTAGACTTCAAGAATGGTTATCTGGCAATACATCGAGTTAAACACGGACACGATAGCATTCATCCTCTTCGTTCTCCCGAGCTGCCAGAACCAAAAATGACTTGGCAGATATCATCAATGTCGCTATTGAAGAGTTAGTTCATCATCGTTACGAACTGCCTGTATTCAATACTCTGGTTAGAGCAGCAAAGCGAGTCAGAGGAACTGTGGATAGGGCTTTCTATCAACAAGTCAGCCAATCTCTCAACCATGAAGAGTATAAACAGTTAGATTCATTATTTACTACCACCGAACTCAATTCTAAAACACCCTGGCTGGAACTAAAACAAGACCCTGGTAAACCTATTCTGAAGAATCTTAAAGCATTAGTCTGGCGGTTAAAGTGGCTATGCCAACTCAATATTTATCAGGATGCTTTATCCTATATTCCCAACGTCAAACTCAAGCATTTTGCCACAGAAGCGATGAGTTTAGATGCTGCCAGGATGAAAGAGCTAGAAACCAACAAACGCTACACTCTAGCTGCTGCCTTGATAGCTACTCAATCCGCACGTACTTTAGACGATCTAGCAACGATGTTTATCAGGCGGATGCAGAAAATTCACGTCAAAGCCAAAGAAGCTCTAAATAAGTATCGGGAAGAATATCAAGCTCGAACCGATAGATTAATCAGCACCTTTAGAGACGTAATTGTGGCTTACTCTACAGAAGGCGAAGTACAAGAAAGGTTTAGTGAAATAGAGAATGCTTTGGGAGAAAATCCCGACCAACTGCTGACAGAATGTGAAGCTCATCTAGCTTACACTGGAAACAATTACTATCCCTTTCTTTGGCGTTTTTATCGTTCCCATCGAGCCATACTGTTTCAGATTCTCAAACAGGTTAAATTACGCTCGACGACCCAAGATAAATCAATTGAGGCAAGCATTCAGTTTCTGACCGACCATCAGGGAAGTAGAAAAGATTGGCTAGATGCTGTCAAAATAGAAAACAATCAAGCCATTCAATTGCTCGATTTAGAGTGGATTCCCCAAAAGTGGTGGCAGTTAATTACCAATCAAAAAACTAAGAAATTCTATCCAAACTCCATTAATCGCAGATACTTTGAGATGTGCGTTTTCTCTCAGGTGATGTGGGAATTAAAGTCAGGAGACTTGTATGTGGAAGATAGTGACGCTTTTGCCGATTATCGCACTCAACAGATTGACTGGGCAGAATATGAAGCCAATATTGATGAGTTTGGTAAGTTGGTAGAGCTACCTGTAGAACCCAAAGCGTTTGTAGCTCATGTCAAAAATTGGTTGCTAGAGATAACTAAAGAGACAGACCAGTCTTTTCCCAATAATCAATCCGTTCGTTTAGAACAGGGCAGACCAGTTCTCAAGCGACCGAAAAAGAAAGTTGATTCTAAAAAGTTAGCCAAAATTGAATCCCTGATTGAAAATCGCATTAAACCAGTCAATCTATTGGATATCCTGACTGATACGGAATTATGGCTCAACTGGACTCAATATTTCCGTCTGTTGTCAGGACATGACTCCAAGATAGAAGATTCAGTCAGTAGATATTTAGCAGCTACTTTCTGTTATGGATGTAATCTAGGGTCTTCTCAGACAGCCAATTCTTTGAGTAACTTCGATCGCAAACAGATAGCTTATGTCAATCAGCGTCACATTGGTTTGCCATCTTTGGAGAAAGCAATTTATAGAATCATCAATGCCTATAATCGCTTCTCTCTGCCTAAGTTTTGGGGGTCAGGGAAAAGAGTCTCCGCCGATGGAACTAAATGGGATATTTACGAGCAGAATCTTCTGGCTGAGTACCATATTCGCTATGGGGGTTATGGAGGTATTGGTTACTATCACGTCAGCGATACCTATATTGCTTTGTTTTCTCACTTTATCCCCTGTGGTGTTTGGGAAGCAGTCTATATTTTGGATGGACTGCTGAAAAATACTTCGGAGATTCAACCCGATACAATTCATGCGGATACTCAGGGACAAAGCTCTCCTGTATTTGCCTTGGCTTATTTGTTGGGGATTAAATTGATGCCACGCATTCGTAATTGGCAGGATTTGACTTTGTGTCGTCCCGACAAGCAGGTTCGCTATGACCACATTGACGAACTATTTACCGATGTCATTGATTGGAAGCTAATTGAAACCCATCTGCCCGATATGCTGCGAGTGGTTTTATCGATCAAGGCAGGCAAGTTTACGGCTTCGACTATTCTACGAAAATTAGGAACCTACAGCCGTAAGAACAGACTATATCAAGCATTCAGCGAATTAGGTAGAGCTATCAGAACTGGCTTTCTGATGGAATATTTAGGCAGTCAGGAGTTGCGTCAAACCATTCAAGGAGCTTTGAATAAGAGTGAAGCGTTCAATGGTTTTACGAAATGGGTTGGTTTTGGCAATGCGGGAATGATTCAGCTCAATTGTCGAGAAGAGCAGCGTAAAATCATTAAATACAATCATTTAGTCTCTAATTGCCTGATTTTCTACAATGTCTTTGAGATTAGCCGAATCTTACAGGAGTATATTCAAGCAGGAAATACGATTGAAGAGGAAATTATTGGCGCGTTAAGTCCCTATCTGACAAAACATATCAACCGTTTTGGGAGTTACAGCCTCAATCTAAATCGAAAACCTCCAGCACTTGATTTTGAATTCTCCCTAATTCCTAGTTAATGAAACTCAGTCAGAGCAAAGCTTTGAGGGAGATATGACAGTAAAATTCACGAATCGTTGCCATCCCCCTAAAAGTTCTAGTAGTTCTCTTGCTTCTGAGATTACCTCTTTCCATGTTTTTAAATATTTGTCTGCCAAAGATTCGCCATCAGAGATATCCTTGATAAACAAATTAAATCGACAGAAGCGAGAAAATAAATCGGTTTGTTCCTGAGTTTTTTGCTGGATTTCATGCAAATTTGGTTCTAGCTCTTGGGGTTTGATTAAAATTCGATTATTTTCTCGATCTTCTTTAAATTGCCAATTACGAGTGTCTATCCTCTGAAGTAAAAAATGAAGGAGTTTATTTTGATGAGCTGAGGAGCGTATTGTATCCATAGCAGCAAACACATCATCTTTGCTTAACTGTAAAAGCTGAAGATCTATCGCCAAGGTTTCTAGAGTTTTTTGCCTCCAAGGACGTTGTGAAGCTACACGTCTTTCCTCTTCACAGACTCTAGAAAGTGCATCTCTTCTCAATCCGAGCCAATTAATATCCCTTTTATAATCGTGAACAGAACGCTGTGTGTCCATAAAATATAATTCGGCAGTTCGCAGAAGCGGTAGTGCATATCTTCCAAGTTTTGCGGGAAACCCTGTTGCTACAGAAGCCAATACTGCTGTTGGCATCACAGAGTTGGTGTTACGCAAAATATAGTCAAATATCCACTCTAGCTCCTCTTGAGATTGGAAATATTTCGTGTAGCTTATTAACCAATTTTCCAGTGCCATCAATGCCGACTGAAGCAAATTTGGTAAAATAGATATTCCTCGATAACCGCTCCACAAACGAGAAGAACAATATTGATTGACTCTTGTGCCGTCGTTGAGTTGAATAGTGAGCTGTTTGATTATTATTGGGGGCAATATTTCTGTTAGCTCTGATGAGTGCTGTTTGGGAGCGTCTAAACCAGAATTAATATATTGTGTTGTTGTTGTGTTTAGTAATTTTAAAATAAAGTCTAGTCCTTTTTTGGGATGAAATTTTAATAGATATTGAAAAGGACCTCTAGCACCACTAGGAGGATAAAAATCAAACTTATATTTGTAAACTCCAAAACATTCTTCAACTTCCCTGTCGTAATTTATTGTTTGTGATTGAAAAAGATTTGTATTGTATTGTTTTATCAAACATACTTGTAGAAAAAGCATCATTATTATGCTTGGAGAGTATTTACAGAAAAAGGCGGATTCAAAACTTTGAAAGGCAATATTGCAAAGATCCTCAACATAACTCAATCGCTTATTTTCAGCAGCAAAGATATCTTCAATTAGAAGATTTAAAAACTCTTGAGGGATTGCAGGGGAAGTTTTAATAATGATTTTGAGCAGCTTTTTACGCTCGCCATCATCTTGGTATAAATCTTTTAAAGGATTTAAAAGATGAAGTGCTAGTAATCCTGTTTGACGTGCCAATTCTGGTATTTCTTCATTGATATTAAATATTGATGCCCAATCGCTTAGTACTGCCGTTATGTGCGGTGTCAATTCCTCCGAAACCAGGTTTCTCGATTTAAATAAAAAGCCGATGATTGCTTTCCATCCATTGCCATAAGGCTTGAGGTAAAGGGTATCTACGAGATTATTTCGCTCCTCTCCTGTCAAGATCGGATCTGGTGTTTGACAGGCTATGCGAAGAATAAAACAAAAACGCTTCAAAAGTTCTCCGTCATTCAATAACAGTCGTTCCTTTAACAATGAGAGAAATTCATCGGGGTTATCTCCCTGAAGCAGGGCAACAATAGCTTCATCCTGCCAGTAACGCTGAATATTCCCATCCTCTAAAATAGACAAAATAAGATCGTTTATATTGTCGCCGTATCTCAATTTTTGGTGTAGCCACAAACGGAATGCACGGCTTATTGCTGGTTCATCACCGATCGCATCAAGAAAGGTATGGACGTTTTCAGAATAACTTTGGTAACTTTCTTCTATGTATTGCTCCAAAGCCCAGTCTTCAAGTACATCGTGAGCTGGACTGACAAGTCCGTATTCCAAATTTCGAGAAACGAGGTTATCTTCTTCTAGCTTTAGTAAGGTATCTTCATCAAACTGTACCTCTGGCACGCCATAAACCATTTGCTTGGCTCGTTTGATAGCAATATCTATAAAGCAGCGTTTGCGCTTTAATGGCATACCACCCGTTCGTTCTTGTTCCTTAGCAATTACGTTTCGCCATACAGCAACTCTAAATTCTTTTTCACCATCCTCATTTTTCAACTCTGCTCCCGCTTCAATTACTCTACACGCCAAATCTGCAAAGAAAGGAATCTTCAACAATGGTTGTAAGGCTTGGTTTTTGGCAAGCTGCTGTAAGGGTTGAACTTGTTCGTACAAACTTCGGATTTGATTTTGACTAAATCCTTGTAACGCCAGAGTCGAGAAATTGATACCAGAAGGTTGAAGATAATTGAAAGATATTGGTTGATATGCGTAATCGCGACCAGTAGCAATTACAGTCCAGCCCTGGTTTTGATTTAGCAAATGTAGCAAGTCGCTGAAGGCATTAGTGAAATTCAACTCTAAAAGCTTTTCTAGCGACTCAATAATCAAATATTTTTTGGGCATTAAAGCAAAACCTGCTTCTAGCTCAGTAAGCGTTCCTCTCAAACCAATTGTTGAAAATACATTGTCCAAATGAGGTTTATCTAAATCCTCAATACGCAAGCAAAAGATAGGAGCGCGATTACCTATATATTCTGAAAATTTTTCGATTAGACTTGACTTCCCCGAACCACGTTCACCAGAAACGAAAATGAAATTAGACGTTTCCGTCATTTCCAGAAATTCAGCAAATAAATCCGATCGTTTAATATGAACTCCACCAATAGTAGTCTTGATTCCACCTAAAATGTAACGCCCATGATCTCTAAGCTTTTGAACATCTGCTGACCAATCAAGAGATGTAACCGTATCGAATGTAGTCCTAATGTCTGCGGCTATAGTTTCGAGGGTAAGCGTACCTGCATTTTGGTTGGCTTCTTGAACAGCACCCACGATTCTTGCCCACAACTGCGATACCGTCTCTTTTGAGTATTGAGCGATAAGTGATTGGAGTAAAGATAGGGTACTTCCAGAATCAGCATCTAAATCGTAGCCGATGAGGTGAAAGGCTTTTAAGAATTCCCAAAGTTGCTTATCTGAAACTTCTTTTCCCCCGTTGGCGGTTTTTAAATGGGTTTTAAAAGCTGCCAGCTTTTTTCGTTTAGCATCGCTACTAAATTTAGGGGTATCAACCTTGGTGAGAAACTCCTGTTCATTTTCTGAATGTCTCGCCCACTCTAGAATAGGTCTAACGTTTTTGATGTCTGTCGCACTTAATGGTCCTGTAATTAGTGCCAAAGAATCAACACTAGAATCAAAATCTCCATCGTTGAAATCAGCCCAGGTACTTTGTATTACTTCAGCGAAAGTTTCATTACCTTTGGTAATGCTAATATCATGCTTGATCTGAGCTAACAGTCGTGCTTCACGTTCTGATTGCGGTTGCTTTGAGAAAACAATAAAGTCGTCTGTATTGAACCCCGCATAACTTCCCTGTAATTTAAGCTTGGTAATCGGATGAGGAGGAAGACACGGTGAAATCCGCCCTGTCAGCATCAATACAGTGAAGGCAGCCTGAATACGAGTTTCAAAGTTAGTACCACCGCCACCAGTAGAAAAGGAGTTACTTTGTTGTTTTATCGACTGACTCATAGCTCAGTTACTTCCTCTCACCACCTTCTCAATTCCTTTGGTTCGGATGAAGCTTGATTGCCCATATTTCTAACTATTCCCCCCGTAGATGCCAAAATACTCCTATAGAAGAAGTTGCATCTAATTTAGCGTCCTTGAAAGTTTTTGTCTTGATAGCTCTTGAAAAAGGAACTTCTCACGACCCTTTCCCCCTAATCAAAAAAAGACTAAAGCTAGCTATTGAAACCTATAAAGATTACAGTGATCGGAAGTTGAAAAATGTTCCTGTAATGGGAGAATTATTAGGTAGAAATTAAAAGTCTATTGTGAGCTACCTGCTTTATTCTCAAGCAGAACAGTTAAAGCTGAAAGAACCCGTACCAGTAACTTTACATCCCGCAGCCGTATACCTTAGTTCTTTGAGTAAAGGTTCGCGTCGCACCATGCTGTATTCCCTTAATGCGATCGCGGAACTACTAACCGATGGTGAATGCGACGCTTTTTCTCTCGATTGGTCAAAATTGCGCTACCATCACACCGCCGCCGTTAGAACTGCTTTTAAAGAACGACTCGCCCCTACAACCACCAACAAAATGCTCGTGGCACTGCGTCGGGTACTAACCGAAGCCTACCGCCTCGATTTGATGGATGCCAATGACTATCACAAAGCCATCGATCTGCCCCACGTCAAAGGAACGGGAAAGCTTAGAGGTAGGGCTTTAAGCGTTAGTGAAATAGAGAGTTTGATTGCTAGCTGTTACCAACAAGAAAATGCTCTTGGTTTTAGGGATGCTGCGGCGATCGCCATCTTGCGCTGTGGCGGTATTCGCCGACAGGAGATGGTTCGATTAAAATGCCAGGATTTATGTCTCAAGACGGGGGAATTAACCATACTCAAGGGCAAGGGCAACAAACATCGACTGGTTTATCTGACTCCCGAAGCGATCGCCCTAATTGAAGATTGGTTAAAAGTTAGAGGAAGTACCCCAGGCGCATTGATTTGTCCCGTCCATCGAGGCGGAAAGATTGTCCTCCGTCACTTTGCCAGTAACGGCGATGGTATTTACAAGCTAATTCAAGCCAGAGCAAAAAAGGCGGGAATCAAACAATTTTCCCCCCATGACTTTCGACGCACCTTTTGTACCGATCTCCTCGAATCTGGGGAAGATGTGTTGACAGTTCAAGAATTAGCAGGGCATTGTTCCCCCGCTACCACCGCCAAATATGACAAGCGGGGGGAAAGTAGAAAACGTCGCGCCGTCAGGCATTTAAAGTTTAAATAGCTCAGTTTTCAGTATGTACTTGCTGAAGTACTTCAGCAAGTCAGTAATCAAGGCTGCTTAATGCGCGATCTATTATGGTTCTGACCAATTCAGTTTTTGGTTTGCCAGTATCTACGCTCAACTGAGCGAGTCTTTTATTTAACGATTCGGGTATGTCCACTGTAAATCTAATGCTAGATTCTTTAGATTTGCGATCGCCAAATAACTCCTGTTTTAGATTAGCTCCGATGCGATCGGATATTTCAGTACTGACTTGAGTATTTGCTTCAGCAAGTACTTGCTGATTTACTTCAGTATTAATGTCATCACCAGCAATAAACTGCTTTTGGGCATCGGATAATTTTTTACGAGCCATAGTTAAAAGCCTCATCGAATAATTGACGGTAAAAGTTAGCTACTTCTTTAGCAGAACGAGTTTTAAGATCGAACAATGTTGCCCCTTGTCCCATAACATCCGCTGCTACCTGACGCTGTGGTATCTCTGCTTTAAGTAGGGGAACATCTTGATATGCCGATAACACTTCTCTGGCTTCTGCTAGGAGTAAAGTTTTTGGCACTACGCGGGAGAGAAATGTATAGGCGGATGGTTTGCCACTTCTAATTTGTCTGGCTCTGCTTACTGCCTTGATTGCTTGATGACTTGCTGAAATATCGGGCGCACTAGGCTGAATCGGAATGAATACTAAATCTGCTAGTAACAAAATCGTTCTCTGTACCTCTGCCAATCCCCCAGCACCATCAATAACTACATAATCTGCCGATGATGCGATCTCTGGTATTTCATCTAATAAAGGATCTGGTTCGGTTAGTCGATAAATCTGGGGACGAGGTATGTTGTCTTCTAAATTACTAATCCAGGTCGAACTGGTGGCTTGGGAGTCGGCATCAACTAAAGCGACAGTTTTGTCTTTATTCAATAGATAACGACATAAGTGAACCGCACTACTACTCTTAGTCGAGCCTCCCTTTAAATTGATGAAGGCAGTAATCATAAATGATGCTTGCTCATTAATTAAAGTGCTGACTTGCTGACTTACTTCAGCAACATTAGCCTACATATTAGTTATTGGAAATAGAAAAAACACTCAGATTGAATAGTTGGTTTTTGACACAGTTAAGGAGGCAGCGATCATTAATGCGTTCTGAAGTAGTACTAAAGCAATTTATTTTGTTACAAATTATGACAAAATGCATCAAACCACAATTGTCTTCCTAAGTAATTATTAGAGAATATTCAAAAACTACTCTCTAAATTACGTATGCACGAGAGATATTTAAGATATACATCTATGAGTGATGAGGAGCTTGTTGCCCAAATTCTCAAAGGAGATGAATTGGCTGCTACCTACCTGATCCTCATAATTTGTGGTTCGCGTTTAAAATTTTTAACCCAGCAGAAGTTTAAAACTCTAAATCTTGAGTTTGACGAAGTAGCAAGCGACCTTTTTCTTCATTTAAAACAAAAGGACTGGAAAGCTCTCCGCGATTTTCGCGGACATAATAAATCTGGTCGCTCATGTAAGCTTAGTAATTATATTAGCTTGATTGCATCCCGACTTCTTTGGAAGAAAATGGAGAAAGCTAAGAAAGATATTGATTGGATTTCTCCTCTATATGAAGTAGAAGGATTATTGATTCCAGATCGAGCGGTCGAACGCAATCGATTAATTGAATATGTTATTGATGCTGTTATGTCTTTGGAAAATCCAGTAGAACGTGAAGTTCTCCTACTATACAAAATAGAAGGACGTAATGTACAGGAAGTAGCAGAAATATTGAATATTAAACCAGGAAACGTATATACACGCTGTACTCGTGCTTTAAAAAATCTTCGTCTCTTGCTTGAGCAGGGAGATGTTTATGTTTAAATGTCCAACAGAAATACAACTTACTTTATTTATCGAGGGCAAGTTATCAAAAACAGAGGCGATAAAAATTCGTCAGCACATTGCTGAGTGCCAAAATTGTTCTCGTGTATTAGCAGATATTATCCAACTTCAGGATTTAGAAGTAAACGGATTATTACCTGAAGTAACTCAGCAAGAACTGGATAATGCTTTTCGGGCGATAGAAAAATTAAGACAAAACCAGGAAAAAGCTCTCCCTACCGTTTCTAAAACCAAAAATCACCGTCTGACAAAAACCAACCATGAATCTAACGGTTTTTTGGGAGGAGTGATTGCTGCTGCTGGATTGACAAAAATCCATGAAAGTCAGGATTCATCAAGCTTGACTCCAAATTATGCCGAACAAAATGAAAAAAATATTTCTCCTCCTGTAAGAAATCACGAAATATTTTCCTCTCAATCAGTAGAAGACAAAAATTCGCCAGACACAGAAATAGATCGGGAGGTTGAAACTGTGAATAACATGAGTACATATGCCAAAGTTGAAGCTGCACCAACTGTAGTCGGAACGTCAGGTTTTGAAGGACAATCCTCTTTTATTCAGCAAAGTCATGCTGATACCTGCGCTATTCGCTGTCAAGAATTAATACTGCGTGATTTTGGATTAAATGTACCTGAAGATGTTCTTGTGAATCAGGCAATGGAACAAGGATGGTATACCCCTGGTGGGGGAACAAATCCTCATGAGGTAGGAAATCTTCTCGAATTACATGGAGTTCAAGTAAATCGTTACGAAAGGGCAAACATTTTTACCTTGACCAGCGAGCTTGCTAAGGGAAATAGAGTCATTATTGGTGTAGATTCTGGCGAACTATGGAACAAAGGATTTTCTGAAGAACTAGAAGACCAAATGGGAATTCAAGGAGCAGATCATGCTTTGATTGTTTCGGGGATTGACACATCAGACCCTGATGATGTGAAAGTAATTCTTACTGACCCAGGTTCTGGAGATATAGCTAAGGAATATCCAATGGAACAATTTATTGATGCCTGGAAGGATTCTAACTGTTTCATGGTAGCAACTGTCGAACCAGCACCTCTGGCTTTTAATCCTGAGATGGCTAATTTCAACTATGCACAAGGACATCTTTCAGAAATTGGTAATTTATCTTATGGAGATTTCCAACAACTATTCGCTCCTTGTTTGGAACTTGAACTTAGCGACTCACTTCTCAAAGATCAAGCTGAGTTATTTTCTCAAGCAGTCAATGAAGATGATTTTGCTTTAGCACATCCTGTAGACGAAGAAGAGCAAGTATTTATTGACGAGCATTCTGAATCGACTTCAGTTGCAATAGATCGTATTTGGGACGATCTAGATGACGATTTAGACCACGAATCGTCTTTAAACGATGACGATGATTCTCAAGATGATAATTACAACATTGATGATGAAGATGACTTTCAAGATGATGTCTTCTCGTAAAAAACTACTCTTAAATTTGCCTTTCGCATAAATAAAATTTCCCAACTCAAGTAAAACGGCAACAACTTCAATACAGCATCGAATTTTTTCATCCTTCATTAAGTATTTGAGCAAAATCATGCAAACTCCGTTAAACAATAAGGCTTTTTCTCAAAAAAATCCTCAATTTTTTACAGGTACAAATATTTCTTCAATTGAAGAAATTGATGCTATTACCAATGCAGAAGAACATATTCGATTTGTTACCAACCTGATTCAGAAGCATTCTATCTTTGGAGAAAGACAAGATAATCTTTTTAGACAGCTTTACTCTATAGATAGACGAGTTAAAGATTCTACGCTTTATCTAGCAGTTTTAGGAGAGTTTAGTAGTGGTAAAAGCACTTTCATCAACGGACTATTAAGAAAACGTTTGCTTAAAGCTTCAAGAGTAGCAACTACCGCATCAGCAACTTATATTTCTTATGGAGATGAGTTTAGCGTTAACGTAACTTTTTTGGATGATAGTCAAATTCAGGCTACAGAATCTAATACTTCAGAGTTATATCAAGCTATTTCTCAAATCAAATCAGACTTACCAAAACAATTCAAGCTTCAAGAACTGATAAATCTCCTAACATCTGACCGAGACGTAGCAGATGGAGTTAAACGAATTAATATTTCACTGCCAGAAGAAAGTTTAAAGTTCGGGCTATCGATTATTGATACACCAGGGATTGGAGCGGGAGCAGAGTATACGAATAATCACGCCAATGTAACTCAAACTGTAATTGAAGAATCGGCTGATGCCGCCATCATTTTGATTCCTTCTTCCTCACCAATGTCAGAGACTCTAATATCCTTTTTACAAACCACAGCCAGTCATTTTCTGCATCGTTGTATTTTTATCATTACGGCTATGGACGATCAAGAAGAAGAAGAAAGAGAAAGTATTATCAATTTCGTCAAACAAAAGCTAGAGACAAAATTAGGATTAGTCAATCCTGTGGTTTTAGAATCAGCAGCAATAACCATGTTACCGATTCCTCAAATTCCACCATATAAAAAAGGTATTTGGTCTTACTGGCAAAAACAATTTCAGAACCTTGAGAGCATTCTGTTGCAAGAAATGTATCGCCAGCGCAATGTAATTATTTCTGAAAGGTTAGTCTATCTTCTTCAAGAGATATTTTTAGACTTGAATCAGGATATTAAGGACAAACAGAAAAAACTCACAGAAGAAGAGCAATATCTTAACGCGAATTCTGTAACAGCAATTGAAGAGGTTTTAGGAAGACTTTTTGAGCAAGGAACAGAAAAAATATCTCGTCAGGGGGATATTTGTAAATCAAAAGCAATATCAAAATCAAGGAAATTTAGAACTAAGACCAAGGATCAAGTTAATGAAATTATTATTGAAGCAGGATGGGAAATTACTAAGAACTACGAGGATAGTGTAGAACCTAAAATCAAGTCAGAAATAAAAACTGAATCTAAAAAATTCATCAAGAAAGTTAATAAAGATATCAAAGTACTAAGAGAGTCTTGTGAAGAAGTATCTTCTGAATTCAAACACCAATTTGAAAGAAACTATCAAAATTTAAAAGCTCTTGGAGTAAATATTAAAATTTCTGATCTGACGACCTCTTCTCTTAATATCTCATCTTTAAATTTTTCTTCTCCTAAAAGCTTTATTAAGCAAGTTAACAAAGAAGATAATCAAAGAGCTGGAGGAGGAGCTGTTATCGGAGGAATAATTGGAACATTTTTATTACCTGGAATAGGAACAGCTGCTGGCAGTGCCATTGGAGCTTTTATTGGATATGGAAGTGGTAATGATTTAGAGACTTGTCGTCAGGGTGTAAAAAGTAGAGTAGGAAATGATGTCGATAAATATGTCGATAAATATTTATCGGAAGTACAATCAAAAATCAATCATTTTGTTCAAAATGCTACCTCTGATTTAGATGATGCGGTAGAAGAACATCTATCAAAATATGGTGCTGTTGTTAATAAAATGCTCGCGGAGCATAACAGAAAAAAAGAACAACTCAAAATTGATATTCTCGAAGTTAATTGTGATAGCAAAGAATTGAGCTACAGAAAACAAAAACTAGAAACTCTCCATTCTAACCTTCTCCAAGTATAAATCCATCTATAATCCAGAAAAACTTAGTATGACAAGCCAAACTTCACTTTCAGGGATTAATAATCCCCTTGCTCAAAGATCTAGTTCATGGTTAAAAATTATTCGCGAACTTGCAAATCAAACGGGGTGCTTAGAAGCTGTCGATCCTGCATTTCAAATGCTCAAAAAACTCCGTCGAGAATCAATAAACATAACTATTATTGGCAGTAGAAATACAGGTAAAAGCAATTTGATAAATAAAATTTTAAATAAAAAGCTTTTGCCTGTCAGTGCTATTTCAAATGGTACAGGTTTTTATATTCAAGGAGAAAATGAATCAGAAAAAGAAGGTTTTTATCTAGCTAATGATTCAGCTTTTCAGCCACTAGAAAAACTACAGCAAGGTGATTTTGGGATAGATTCTTCTGAAACCTCAGTCACCATTAATTTAGCCCATCAATGGCTCATAGATAATAGTTTCCATCTTATAGAAAAACCTACTTTTGATGCTTCTGATGAAGATATTAAGAAGTTAACCAATTATTACTTAGAAGAAACAGATTGTGCAGTGCTTTTAATTGATGCTTTAACGCCATTGAGAAAAGCGGAGGTGTACTTATTATCCGAATGTACAAGAAGATGTCTTCCTACTGTTGTTATCCTAACCAAAATAGATAAACTTCTGGAAGATGAGAGAGATGAGGTAGTTGAGTATGTTAACAAACATCTTCAATTACAATCTGATTCACTAAAGGTTATTCCTGTCAGTCTTCAAAGTATAGACGATAACCAAGTATTATGCATTAAATCAACTATTCAAGAAGAACTAGATAAAACTGATATTTTATCTCTTCGTACCCAACAATTAGCTGATGCTTTGCTCAATGTTTTGGGACTGATTAATTCAGCAGCACATACGGGACTAAAAGCTCAGACAAAAAATGAGGAAGATAGACAAAAAGAAATTAAAAAACGCCAGCAAAACTTTGATTTACAAAATCTGACCTGGCAAAAAATTGAATTAAATCTTGATAGCCGACGCAGAAAAATAGATGAATTGCTAAGAGACCATCTTCAAAAGAATCATACAAGTATCCTTGAAGTACTTTCTTACGATCTCAAACGGAATAATGATATCCGAACCTGGTGGGAAAGAGATTTGCCGTTTCGTTTGGATAAAGAACTAAGAAGCATAGCAGGAAAGCTTTCTCAAACTATTAATCAGCAGATTGTTTCCGATTTGCAATGGCTTCAAGGAGAAATATCCCAACAATTCAAATATCCACTACAAGCCTCTACTGAAGCTAATGTTACCGTAAATATGCCATCAATGGAACAACGAGAGATTCCCCTCTCCAACAGTAATCATTTAAAAATAGTTTCACGGCTTTCAACTGTCACTTGTGTCATTATTGCTGGCACAGTTTTAACCCCTCTGGGTATTGGTGGTGCGGGAATTGCAGCTAGTGTTTTTGCAGGATTAACACTAGAACAACTTCTCTCTTGGAATACTAAACAAGAAAGGGAGAAAGTATTTAGCGAACTCAACAAAGTAATCGATCAAGCCGAACGAGAGTATGCCTCTGAAGTATCTAACAAACTCAAAGAAAATTATAACCATTTAGTATCGCAACTCAAACAAAACCAAATGCGCTGGCAACAAGCTCAACTTCAAGCTTTGATGGCGGTTAAGCGTAATTCCGATCAGAAACTTGAAACGAACTGGAATCAGGTTATCCAGCAAACCAACCAACTAATTGAAGAAATCAAAACAGAAATCGGAATCTAATTTTCACTATCGAGGTTAACAATGCAAGTACAAAATTCTAATCTTTACGAAATTTACAATCAACGACGTGATGAACTATTAGAGCTAGCAGTCAAACAGGCTCAGATTGTAAATGAGCTAAAAATTGATGATATTCAAACCAAAGGAACAAAACAAGGAGAGATAATTAATGGACTGGTTTCTCGCTTGAAGACGGATAAACTAAGAGTACTCGTTGTTGGACGCTTTAGTGCGGGAAAATCGACTTTCATTAATGCTCTTCTTGGACAAAAGCTATTACCTTCAACACCCGCTCCCACAACAGGTGTACTCTGTAAGATCAATTACTCAAGCGAACAGGATAAAAAGGTCACACTTTATCCAAAAAAGGGTATGGGTCTAAACGGTGAAGATGAACCCTTTGATATTGAGGTTAATCAACTTGAAAGTTATATCAAAATCGATCATTTCAATGAAGATGATGAAGTAACAAGTCGATATAAGTTAATGGAACTAGAGTGGCCGTTGGAGTTATGCGCTAATGGAGTTGAACTTATTGACTCAGTAGGGCTTGACGACCCTGATTCCCGTGATGAAATTACTCTAGCTTATGCAAAGTCAGTTGATGCCGTATTGTATTTGATGAAAAGTCAGGATACTGCCTCCAAGAAAGATTTAGACACTATTAAACTGCTGCGGACTCTTGGTTATGAATCTTTATTTTTCATCATTACCTACTATGACCATATTAAAGAATCTGCTTTGTGGGGAGAAATGAGTGAAGCAGAATTTCAAAAAGGAGTAGAGAGAAATCTTACTGAATTTACTGAACTAGGTTACAGAGGAATTAAATATGTTGATTCCCGCAGTGGCTTGATGGGTAGAATGAAACGAGACTATCAAATGATCGCTGATTCTGGAATTGAAGATATAGAAAAATCTCTCGAATCTTTTTTAGTGGAACAGAAAGGAAAAGCCAAACTGGTTACTACTCTACGGTCACTACGTTCGGTTAATAGAGCAGCAAGACAAGTAATTCCTTCTCGTATAGCAATGCTACAAACATCTAACGAAGAACTTGAAAAACGCTATGAAGAAGCGAAAGTTCCTCTTGCCAATCTAGAGATGAAACGTCAATTGATGATAAGTAAATTTGACTCTGCTATTTATGACATAGCACGAGAAGCTTATGATTTAGCTGATGCTTATTTTCAAGACCTACCAAATAAAATCCCAGCTTGGGCTAAGGAATATAAAATCGAGTCAGGTTTGGGTATTCCCCCTCGTCAGAAAACACTAGAGCCTGTTGTCAGAGAAGTACTGAATCATCTCAAAAATAAAATTGAGTCGAATACTGCTGAATGGGCTACAGATGAGCTTTCCCCCATTGTTGAAACTCGAATTCAAGAAGTACAAAACAATCTTGAAAGTGAAGCTAGAGAATTTTTGAAATCGGTTGATAGACTTCGTGTCAATATTTCAATTGGTAATCAATTGAGCGATGAAGACTTAGCCAAACAAAAAAGACCTACTGTCTGGGGACGTTTAATAGCAGGAGGCTATACCTTGATGACTGGCGATTTCGTAACAGGAGGAGCGGGAATGGTCATGGGTTTAAAGGCAATGGCTAATACTATAGTTATCCAAATTATTGCGGGAATAATTCTGGGAATATTTGGATTGATTAATCCTATTGCAATTATTAGTGCAGCAATTGCTTCTATTATTGCGGGAAATTTCTTAAATATTCTTTCACTCAAGGGTGCGATCAAGAAAAATATAGGCAATAAGCTAAGTGAAGAACTTACTAGCCGTAGACGTGATTTGGCAAAGGAAGTTGAGAAAAAGGTTAAGGATAATTTAATGGAATTGAGAAATGCTTTAGACCAAGGGTTAGCTGGTGAAATTAGTAGTGTTAAAGACGAAGTAGAAAAAATCCTTGAAGAACGGAGAAAAGGAAAGCTTGATACCAAAAAAGAGATTCAAAAGTTAAGGAGATTTGAGGATAGTAATCTTGATATTGACAATCAGTTGGAAACTTTAATGTATGAAGCTGGATTAAGTTAGTTGTATTTAGACGTTCATTTTCTACTATTGTTTTGTTGGGGGTGTGTCCTGATTATGTAAATAATTAAGCTACCCCATCTTTTAAAAGTGTCCACTAATTATACGAGCAGTTTTTTGAGAGATAATTGATGGTTTTGGGTCGAATTATACGCTCAGTTAGGCAAAACTCAACGTAGAACATATCTTATACGCACAGTTTAAATAATAATTCTAATTGAATAATTATCGTTATACGCTCAGCGTTGTTTTCTGTCCATTTGCTGTTGGATCGCCAGTTAGAAGTAATTTTGCGATCGCTATCACTTTCTGCGGCTTATGACTAATTTCTGCTCTTGATCTTGCTTAATAAAATCAACAGCCAATGCTATTTTTTCATCTGAAGTTTGTTGGTTGTATGTTTTATTAGCTGTTTCAAGGTCGTGGTGCATCATGTAGGCAATTGCTCTTCTTGTTTCTTCGGGAAGATTTAGATTGTTAATATGAGTGACGTAAATATCTCGTAGAGCATGAGAATTTAATGGAAATTTAGTTTTACGTTTGAATATCCCTCTGATGAATTTTCCGAAGTGCGATTCAGGATCGTCGCCTTCTTCTATAAAGTCATCTCCTTTTGTTGTTTTAATAAATACGGCATTTGTTTTCTTTTTTGTAGCTAGTTCGTCGCGATAGCCTTCAAAGAACCATTGATTTAAATAGTCATAAAATTTCTTTCCATCTTCGTACTCGACATTGTTAATTTCGTGCCAGTAAGTGCCGTAAGTATCTCCAGTTTTATATTGATGAGGAAGTAGATGAATATAATATTTAGGTTCTTCTCCTTCTTGAAGATTTTCATAGCTAATGAAAGTATTGCGCTTGATATCTCTAATTCCATATTTCAAAGTTTCTCCAAAAGTTAGCTCGCGTAAAGTTCGCTGACGATCTGGAGGCATTACACAAAAGAAAGCAATTGCTATAAAATCCTGAATATGTAATGCTTTTGCCTTTTTAGTTAGTTTTTGTCCTTTATTATTTTTGCTTCTTTTGCTATAGTAATGATCTTGATTTGCTTCTTTTCTCAATCTCTCACAAACCATTTCTATCTCTTCCCAGTTAAAAGGAATTATTTTTTTGTCTTCTTCTATTTTCTTGTTCTTATAAATATCGCGCATACAAACATGTAATCTATTAATTAAAGAAATATCTTGAAAATCACTATTTTCTTCAGTATCAGTAATATCTCTATAAAGAAAAGCACTAAAATTGATTAATGCTTGAATATAGGCTACTTTAGTACCAATTGATGATCGTTTAAGATATTCGCAAAAAAATTTATTTATAACAGTTATAAATTTTCTTGATTTATCTTTAATTTCTCTTTTTCTATACCATTCTTTTTTGGCTATTTCAGTTATAAAATTTTCGTTTTCAAGATGACTATATTCTTCATATCCTATATAAGGACTAATAATAGGAAAAACTTTCTCGATAGATAAATCTTCGACAGATAAATTATTATATTCTTTATACCAACCAATAAATCTGAGTAGATTTTTTAAACTTTTCTCTTGAGTTGTTTTTCTGCATTTATTAGCTCTATATTGATTATAATAATCTAATATATTAAAAAATCTTGAAAGGCTTGATTGCGATTTTTCATATAATTCACGATTATCTAGATTTGGATATTTAAGTTTTAGCTCGTCCAAATATAAATCTGGATCGTTAATTAAAATCACTTTTCTATTCGCATATTTCTTTTCGCCAATCCATTCTGATTTATCCATAATTGCTTCGGTATAAGATAATATGGCATTTTCGTTATGCTTATTTTTTTCTTGGATTGGAGTAATGGAATCTTTAACAAAATTAAAAAATCTTTTTCCGTAGCTTACATGGCTTTTTATTTGTGTTTTGCTTTTGCCATACATTCTACCTCCCTTTTTAATTAGTTCTAAATGAGTATGGATATCAAAACTAGAATCTACTTTAACTTTTTTTAGCTTGTGAACTTGTTTTCTAATAGTTTCTTGATTTAATCTCTCATTTTTAAGACGTTTCCCCGTAACGGCAGTTAAGTAATATCTAAGTACTGCTGTTTGCACACAGCCAAATTTATCAACGGAAGTAATGAATTTTTTGTTAGTGAAAAAATCGTAAAGAGAGGTTGGATTGTAAGTTGTCATTTTGCTTAAAACTGCTTTTTACGTAGTCACAAGAGCTAAAGCTGATGTATATCTATGTATAGGTTATCAGAGAACTATATATTTTATCCAACTTTTATAATAATTTTAATAAGCTTAAAATTTTTAAGCTTATTAAAATTATGTTTCAAATTCATTTTGAAAAGTAGCTATAAACTTGTTTATTCATAAGCCTGTAGCTACTTTCAAAGTTGAAAATTATTATAAAAGTTGGATAAGTATCTTGATAACAGAGCAAAACGTTGGACTTTAAGAATAGTAGTCACAAGAGCTAAAATGTATTGAAAGAAGGATTTTGAAAGTTGGATAACTGTTGGATACAAAAATTGCTGCTAATAAACTAAATTAACTGGGTATCATGGGCTTAATAATGAAAGTGATCGTCCATGAGCAAAAAATTATTTGTCCAGATTCATAATCAGAAAAAAAGGAAAATAAATATATCCATAGATTCAGATTTAAAAGCTAAACTAGAAGACCAAAAATCTATAGATAGTATTTCCATAAGCGAGAGAATAGAAGACCTCTATAGACAGCACAGAGAAGACGTAGAGAACATAATAGTTTCAGATTCGCTTTTTCCACGTTCTAGAGGCGAACGAGGTAAACCAATGTTCTCCAATCGCCTTAGATCGACGTGCGGAATTTTTCTTACTCCTGATGCGATCGCCTTTTTTGATTTGCAAGCCAAGAAAAATCAAAGTGATCGATCCAAAATTATTGAATTAGCGTTGAAAAATACCGCTTTTTAGCTGTCTTGAAATTTTAAGATATGGAATTACGCTTGGAAAGCGGCAAAAGAAACGGCAAAAAACAAAAGCTAAAAATGCTAATATCTATATTTGGCAGGCAAAACTAACGGCAAATAAAACGGCAAAATGCAGGAGTCAATTTCCTTAATCGAACCTTTGATGCCATCGGTAGAGAATAGACAACTGGTAAATTTAGCATCAGAATTAATTGAAGCGGCAGCAGGTTTGAATCAAAGCGTCCATCCAGTATTGAGACAAGAACTGGGTACGCTAGTGCGCTCGATGAATTGTTACTACAGCAATCTAATTGAAGGTCATCGCACCCTCCCCAGAGATATCGAACGGGCTTTAAACTCCGATTTTGTTGACGACGAACGAGCTAGAAATCTGCAATTAGAAGCTTTGGCTCATATTAAGGTGCAAGAAAAAATCGACCTGGGTTTGGCAAAAGGTTCGGTAGAATCCCAAGAACGAATTTGTTGGCTGCATCGAGAATTTGCCTCTCTTATACCAGCTTCTATGCTCCAAATAACTAATAAGTCAGGAGATAAAGTTATTGACCTAATTCCAGGGCAATATCGCAGTGGAGATGTGATTGTAGGCAAACATATTCCTATTTCTGCTGCCGCTATTCCTACTTTTCTAGCTCGATTTGAGCGAGTTTACAATCCAGCCAAGTTATCTAAGATTAGTCAGATTATTGCTGCTGCGGCTTCCCATCATCGTTTGCTGTGGATACATCCTTTTTATGATGGCAATGGTCGAGTCAGTCGCTTATTTTCTCACGGCTACTTAAAAGAAATTGGCATTGGCAATAGTCTCTGGTCGGTGGCTAGGGGTTTGTCTCGTAATGTTGAGGACTATAAAAAGTTTTTAGCTTTAGCTGATTCTCCTCGCTGGAATGACCTGGACGGAAGGGGCAATCTAACTGCCAAAGGTTTGATTGAATTCTGCGTTTTTTTTCTCAATGTCTGCTTGGATCAGATCAAATTTATGTCTTCTTTAATCGAACCAGAGAAGATCTTAACCCGTATGGAAATCTATACAGAGGAACAGATTCGCCTGGGTAATTTACTGCCCAATTCTTTTCTCTTACTCAAGCAGCTATGGTTGGAGGGAGAAATCCCTAAAAGTCGCGTACCCCAAATTGTTGGTTACAAGGAGAGACAGGCGCGTACTTTACAAAATAAACTAGTTGAATCCAACCTCATCCTTGCTGATTCAGTTCGTTCCCCTCTCAGGCTTAATTTTCCTATCGTCGTGGCAGAGCGTTATTTTCCTTCCTTATTTTAGTTAGCGCGATCGCACTTTGTGAAAATTCTTGTCTTCATGTACTGTCTCAAAAAGTGTACGTATAAGATATGTTCTACGTTGAGTTTTGCCTGACTGAGCGTATAATTCGACGAAAAAGCAGTAATTATCTATCAAAAAACTGCTCGTATAATTAGCAGACACTTTTGTAGTTGCTTTGAACTAAGAAAAATGAATCGATAGTAAAATCTATCAAAAAAATATTTCATAAGGGCTTCAGGATTTTACTCTATCGAATTATACGTCCAGCGTTATTTTTTGTCCGATTGCTGTCTCAACGCCTACTAATGTAGTCAAAATATCCAGGCGATCTAATTCTGGCGAACCTGGTTCGGCATCAAACAGTCTTTCAATTTCAGTTAGGGCATTTTGATAGTCAGATTCAGTTTTGATCGGGCTAAATTCCATAGCTTAAACTCTCTAAATAGTTGCTCTATAACGATTCGTACCTCATATCTTTAATAAATTTCTTGGTCACTTTAGCATTAGCCAACAACTCTCCAGATTGACAACGCAAAAACCCTTCTTGGAAAGTACTGCGGAATTGCCAAAATTGGGATGTCCTCACCTTCCCTGGACAATCCCTAATCTCAAGATGGTTGATTGACTCTTTGATGACATCGGGGCTTCGATCTGGTCTGGCATTCATTTGCACCCTCAAAATTACCCTCTCTCGGCTGCGTTCGGTAACAATGCCTTGGCAGACAAATGAATTATTTACAGGAAAGATTTCAGGCAGGTTTTTTTGACCCGTTCTAGAAGTTATGACGAGCAGGTAATGAGGCGGATCTGGAATGCCACGAACCCAGCAGATAAAATGATGCTTTGCCCTGAGAGTCTTTTTCTTGGAATGTTTTTTAAAAAAGTTCCTAATACTTTCATTCGCCGTGGCGGGAAACAAACCCACATCGGTCATTAATATTCCTTCTGTCAAAGTCTTATCGCTGGGCAAATAAGTCCCACGAATCAATCCCGTACTGCGAAAGAAAATCGATGGATCGTAGTCGGATTTATTTAGGTTTTTTTTATCCGCACTAGCAGCTTCAGAAGACGGTTGGTTTGGTGATGTATTCTCTGGCGTTTCGATTACTTTTATCTCTTCTTGCATATTTATGATGAAACAAATGCCTGCATCATAGCCCTCGCCAATGCCATATCAAAAATTTTCGGCAAATTCGGACAGGGATGCATACTTCTAGTCTAAGAAAATATAGTAACTGCCTAAGTTTGCACTCTCTTTATTAAATCATAACCAGAAGAGTATAACGATGATTAGTAAACACTGTGACAAGTGATTGAATCAATTATCACTTTCTCTTAGATTTAGCTCTTAATTTCTCAATCTTTTCTGATTCGACTTTTAGTATACTTTCTATTTTTGAAAGAACTTCGGGTGATCGAGCAATAATTTCAATAATTTTAGATATGGGCATTCTGTACTTTTCAGATAATCCTCTGAAAATATCTTTGGCAGTTTTAGTAATAGTCAGATTGAGTTTTTCTTTGATTTCTTGATATTCGCCTTTGTATAGCAACGGAACAATTTTGGTCGGTAAGGAAAATTAAAGTCTTGAAACCCTTATAGGTAAAAGATTTTAATTTTCAGAGTAAAATTGTATAGCGATCGCTGTTGAACAAGATGAACATTTTTAAGTTAGTGTCCCACTTTAGCCTTTAACTGGGACAGTTTTTTCTAGAAGCATTGCAAAATGGTCATTACAGACGGTATTAAATTCAATGTCCAATAATCAAAAGTGGGACAGTTGGTATCAAAAAATCTCTTAGCGACCAAAATTGTTCCGTTGCTATACAAAGGCGATATTCATTGTGGGGCTGCCCTTTTATTCTTCCACTAATTCCAGGATGCGGAAGCTTTCTTTGACTAAAAAACCGTTCGGATTTGTTGGACATTAAGAATATCAAAATTGTTTTTCTGAGTCTAATCGTATCTCAATTTAAACCTTTTCACACAAGTACGATAATGTTTGACCCAAAGTCCTATATTAGAAAGGTTTTCATTTATGCGCCTAAATAAAAGATGACTGTCTACAAAAAGTCTTGCTATACAACGGTTGATACATTCAGTTCTATAAAACAGTTAATAGCAGCGTATATAACTACTCTTTCCGATCGCCAAGCCGTATCTAATTTTTACAGTTCTCTATTGAAATATGCGATGCCAGCGTTGGGTTTTCCTGCCCCCAAAGAAAACAGATTAGACTCGATCGCCAGAGACAAATATTTAGATGTCTTGAACTCCCTTTCATTGATGGAATTGACAGATTTACCCATACGGTTGGAAGAATACTTTCCAAAAATAAAATTATCCAAATCTGCCTGTCGCCCGATTCGCTCAAGAATCAATAAATTTTATGACTACTTTGCCGAAAATGTTTTAGAGCCAGAAGAACAACTGGTAAAGCGTTCTAGCTCTGGAGAAGTAAGATTTTACCGAAAAAATTACGGTCACAGTTTGCGGAAGATCAGAACTACCGATCGCACTCGGATCATTCATGTCGATTACGATGCTTTAGACCCAAAATTGTATGCCAAATTAAAAAAAGAAATACTAAAAGTAGAAGAGTTTGCAGAAAATTTTTTGAAGTTAAAACGAACCGATAAAAGATTCATAGTTATTGAAAAACTGGTAACTCTTGTAGGTTGGTTTCATCAAGTTCATGGAAGAGATTTATCTCTCTCTTCCATCATGAAGTACATATCTCTCAAAGCCACATCCAAAACTAAATTGAATGGTAAAAGTGTTATTGAATATGAAACAAATCAGTTAATTCTTTGCCGAGAACATTCTCACGAGGTAATTAAAGATCTGGAATGTTTCTTTAATTCTTGCGGACATGAACTTAAGCCTGGAACTAAAAGTGGCTATATCCGAAGTCTCAAAATCTTAGCGAAATATTTATATCAGAATGATACTGATATCTGTTTCTACAATACTTATCATTCGCGTAATAAAGACTAAGAAAAGATACCTACAATTAAGGCAGATGTGCCAAATGTGATAAATCTGGACCATGAGTAACAACAATTCTTGCCAGATTAGCTCAGAGCGCATTGATGATGTGGTGCTTCTGCTCAACGTCATGAAAGAAATTGGATTGCCAGAAATTATTAATCAGCATCTACCTCGTCATTGGAAGGAAAAAGGACTTAGCTGGGGATGGGTAGCAACCATCTGGCTATCGTATATTCTGTCTCCAAACAGCGAGAGAGAAACTTTTCTCCTTGACCCCAGCAGTTAGTCGAGGAAAGCGACAGATCCGAGATGAAGTCGAACTATGTCATCAAGCGCTTCGGATTCTCAAAACCCATCGTGTTGAAGGATTATTGGACTATGAATACAACTACGAAGTCCCAACGAACCATCGACCAGGACGATATCAAATTACCATAGTTACTCACAATAAGAGAGCAATCAAACAAGTGGAACAGCAATTAGGTTGGCGAGCTTATGTCACCAATGCTCCTCGTGAGCGACTTTCTTTACCTCAAGCTGTTCTGACCTATCGAGATGAATGGATAGCTGAACGTAGTTTTCATCGCTTAAAAGGTATGCCCCTTTCCCTTTCTCCTTTCTTTGTTCAACGAGATGATCAGGTCAAAGGATTAGTGCATTTGTTGAGTTTAGCGGTGCGAATCCTCACCTTAATTGAATTTGTGGTGCGTCGTTGTTTGAAAGACTCAGGAGAATTTCTGACTGGACTTTATGCTGGTAATCCCCTCAAGGCAACAGGGCGACCTACGGCGGAAAAATTACTTGAAGCCTTTAAAAACTTGACTCTGACGCTTTTCCGAGTTCAGGGAGAATGGTATGGAGATGTCACTGAGCTTAATCCTTTGCAGAATCAGATTTTGCGTTGTTTAGGGCTATCTCCTGATATCTATTCGGGGTTGGTGGAGAACTCTACATGAGTTATGTGAATTCAGCTATTAAGTCCCTAGGTATCTTTTCCTATCTTTGATTACGCGAATGATGAGTGGTATAGCTTGAGAGAAGCAATTAAACCTCTAGATGATTCATTTTTTCCAGGCTCTAAAACAAGAAAGATGGTTTCAGCTTCAAACATGACTGCTTTCATGAAAAACGTTTTCTATCAAGCTACTAACTTGCCTGTGACCCCACATACCCTCAGACATATTTTCAATACCCACGTCCGTAATTTAGGTGCTAGCGAAGCTGTATTGGAATCTTTAGCTTGTTGGATGCAGCACAAAAAAGAAACTGCTGACAAATATTACAACCAACAAAATATAAGACACAAATTTCAAGCTGGATGGAATTTTGTTAAAGATCTTCTTTAACAACAGTTATTCAATCACTTGTTACAAGTGATTGAATAAGATATATTATACGCATTCAAACACTGTTACAAGTGAATCATGTCAAATCCAAAAGGCAACGAAGCAACTTTAGTAAAATACACACCCAAATGGCGATCGGGAAAGACTAAGACAATTAGAGTCCCGATCGCCATTGCTGATCAGGTTTTGGAAGTTGCTAGGAAAATAGATAATGATGAAGCTTTTAACACTGATACAAGTGAATCAAGCTTTGACAGAGATGATGCGAGAAATTATCTTGAAATGATATTTTCAGCTCCCAGTAATAAAGGTGGTCACATCAAAGAACTTGTCGCCGACCTTGGAAATCTAATTGGGTTTAAGATTGAGAAAATAGGTAAAAAATGGTCAATCACTGACACAAGTGAATAAATAACTAATTTAACTACTGCCGAGCAGATTCAATCCTTGAGGATATAAATCTGCAAGCAAATTCTCTAATCGTTGTCATCCCCCTAGTAGGCGTACAGCCGACATACGTGCAAAATAGGACACGATGTAAAGTAATGTAAATAATACCTTCCATTCAATCCATCCAAAATTCCTGAAACCGCTTTGGAGAAAGCTCTGTATAACGAACAGTATGCTGAATATTTTTATGTCCTAAATAAGCCTGGATTGCTCTGGTATCATGACCTCGACTAGCCAAATAAAATCCACAGGCATGACGTAACATATGAGGATGTACCCTCAGAGATAATTCCGCTTCTCTACCTGCACGTTCGATAATTCCTCTGGCAGTAGCAGAAGCCATAACCGCACCCCTCTCAGAAACAAACAGATAATTCGAGTTAGGATACTCTCTCTGTAATTGTCGTAAGGCCCGAAGTTCGACACCTCGCAAAGGATGAGTAGAACTAATACCATGTTTAAGCCGATTGATGTAAATTGTCCCACCAGTAAAATCAATCTGTTCCCATCTCAAAGCTACCAACTCCGATACTCTCAATCCATGACGATAAGCCATTAAAATCAGAGTTGAATCTCTCAAAGGGTGTCTGCCCACTTTCTTGGCAGCAGAGATCATTGCCGTCACTTCTTGGGGAAACAGATGCTCGCGAGAACGTTTATTCTTGTTGGGAATTTTTGGTGGAGGAGCAGTGCGTGGCATTTGTACCAACTTGCCCATAAATGATAGTTGGGCAGAGAAATGTAGAGTACGAAAAATCAACTCCTCACACCTCTAATCATAGAAAACATCCCCATAAATGGTTGTTTTTGGTGATGTTTAAAAGGCTAAATACAAAAACATCTTTTTGGAATGTTATCACTGCTTAAGTTAGAGATAAGAGATTTTTAGCTCAAATTAAGCCAGATTGAGAGATAATTTGCTTTTGTAAACTTCTCCTTGTTTTGCTGCCTCGTGGCTTCGATTGAAAGAACGGCTTATCCCCGTTTTAAGCGCTACTATACTCTTGCCCAACTTCAAAAAACCTATACTCCCACTTCAACAGAAATAGCTTTTGCCCGCGACCATACTCAGGGAGACAAGAATTTCTTTAACCTGATAGTTTTGCTCAAATCCTTTCAAAGATTGGGTTACTTTCCAAGTTTAGACCAAATTCCCCAGGATATTACCAACTACCTTCGAGATGATCTCAAACTATCCGAGAAGATAAACATAGGCTACGACCAATCTCGAACTTTATATCGTCATAAAAAGGAAATTCGAGCTTATTTCCAAGTAACCGCTTTTGATAAACAGGCACGACATCTTATCAGTGAAGCGGTTTCTAAGTCTGCTTTGGTGATGGATAATCCTGCCGATCTAATTAACGTGGCCATTGAAATGTTGGTCAAAGACCGCTACGAATTGCCAGGGTTTAATAGTTTAAACCGTCTAGTATGCCGTCTGAGAACCAGAGTCAATCACCAGCTTTTCTCTCAAGTCATAACTCAGCTCGATGAAAAATATCGAGCCTACCTCGATCGCCTTTTAGAGAATCATCCCGTTCACCAACGAAGTCCTTATAATGAGCTGAAAAAACTCCCCAAGAAATCAACCCGCAATCATCTCAACGATTTACTAGTACACTTAACCTGGCTGGAATCTTTGGGAGATATTTCTCCCTACCTAGAAAAAATTAATCCCTCGAAAATTCAGCATTGGGCCGCCGAAGCTAAATCTCTAGATGCATCAGAAATCAAGAAAATCACCCAACCCAAACGAGCCACTTTATTACTCTGCTTAATCTATACCAATGGAGTCAACACCAGAGACTATCTGGTGACTATGTTCCTCAAGCAGATGAAGAAGATTCATAACAAGGCTAAAGAAAAACTAGAATTAATTCGCCAACAACTTCAAGAGAGAGTGGAAGCTGTAGTCGGAGTTTTTGCGAATGTCCTGCCATTTTTTGCTGATGAATCTCCCGAAGCCCAGTGGTCACAGGTCAAACAGATTTTACAAGCAGGGGGTGGAGTAGACCATTTGCTATCAGAATGCGATGCGATCAATGCTTATCGGGGTAACAACCACTCTCCTTTGCTGTGGCAATTCTATAAAAGTCATCGCAGTTCTTTCTTCCGTTTGATTAATGCTCTTCAACTGGAATCTACCAGTACGGATTTAACTTTGATTAGAGCGATTCAATTCTTAAAAGATAACGCCCATCGGCGGGGTAGCTGGCTTAGTGGGTTCGTCGATCTTTCTTTCGCTTCGGTTGAATGGCGAAAATTTGTCCTCTCAGGTCAAAAAGACCAGTCCAAGATATCCCGCCGTCATTTTGAAGTCTGTGTCTTTTCCTATCTAGCTTCTGAACTAAAGTCGGGAGATATTTGTGTAGCAGGTAGTCAAGATTATGCTGACTATCGAGAGCAATTATTATCTTGGTCAGATTGTTTACCTCTCCTCGATGAATACTGTAGCAATTTAGGCTTACCCAACAACAGTAATAATTTTGTCGAACATTTGAAATCTTGGTTAGATGAGACTGCGAAACAGGTTGATGAAGGCTATCCCAACAATACTCAGATAGTAATCAATGAAGAGGGAGAACCAGTCTTAAAACGTCTCAAGAAAAAGGCTGATAACCCTAGCCTTAAAGCTTTAGAGTCCTTGATTGAAGAGAGAATGCCAGAGCGAAATCTGATTGATATCCTCAAAAACGTTGATTACTGGACAAATTTCACCCGACACTTTGGGCCACTATCAGGTTCAGATCCTAAATTAGAACGAGCAACGGAACGCTATTTATTAACGCTGTTCACCTATGGGTGTAATCTTGGCCCCTACCAAGCAGCCCGTCACATGAGAGGTCTTGTTTCAGCCCACGAACTTTCTTTTGTCAACCGCAGACATATCAACTTAAGTAAGCTCAATTCTGCTTTAGTTGATATCCTCAATCGCTATCACGTTTTGGAATTGCCGACATTTTGGGGTAAAGGGACATCGGCAGCCGCCGATGGTACAAAATATGACCTCTACGAACAAAATTTACTGTCGGAATATCATATTCGCTACGGAGGTTATGGCGGAATTGCCTATCATCACGTCGCTGATAGTTACATAGCACTATTTTCTCATTTCATTCCCTGTGGTACTTGGGAGGCAGTTTACATTATCGATGGTTTATTGAAAAATTCGTCTTTGATTCAACCAAAGACTCTTCATGCTGATACTCAGGGGCAATCAACTCCCGTTTTTGCTCTATCCCATCTGTTAGGCATTAAATTAATGCCGAGAATTCGTAACTGGAAAGATTTGAATTTCTATCGTCCCGACAAGAACACAACTTATCAACATATCGATTCTCTTTTCTCTGATTCGATTAACTGGGAATTAATCAAAACCCATTGGCAGGACTTGTTTCGGGTAGTTCTGTCAATTTCAACTGGTCAAATTTCTTCGGCTATTTTGTTAAGAAAGCTAGGAAACTATAGCCGAAAGAATCGCTTGTATAAAGCTTTCCGAGAATTAGGTCGGGTGGTGAGAACGGTTTTTCTCTTGGAATATATTTCTGATGCCAAACTCAGACGGCAAATTCAGGCAGCGACTAATAAAGTTGAATCCTACAACGGCTTTTCCAAATGGTTTTGTTTTGGCGGAGAGGGAATTATTGCCAACAATGACCCAGAAGAACAGGAAAAAATTATCAAGTACAATACCCTGGTGGCCAATGCAGTTATTTTTCAGAATACAGTAGATTTAACTGAAATTATTCAAAAATTGAAGCGAGAAGGATATTTAATCGATCCAGAAGATATCAAGGCATTAAGCCCCTATTTAACCGAACATATCAAACGATTTGGCGATTATTGGCTTGATATGAATACATGGCCCAAGGCTTTAGATGAAATGATGGCTCTGGGTATTTGAGAGGTATTTGTTACATTACTTTACATCGTGTCCTATTTTACACGTATGTCGGCTATACGCGATCTAAAATCTTTGTTTTCTGTTATTGTGGGTCGAGAATTATAGTTTCAGTTATAGTTTCAACTAATTCGGTTTCAGTTTCAGATAATGTGGGTTTGAAGGTAGTTATAGTTTCAGATAATCTGGGCTGAAAAAGCCGATGATTTCAGGTCGAAGCGATTATAATTTCAGGTCGTTACAGTTATTAGTGGTGCGAGATTTAAAGGGAGATCCTGTCAACCAATCGAATTCATCAATAAATATATTTTTATGCTTCTTGTAGATTTTTAGGTAGTCTCTCCAAAGCATATAGATATAACCTTCTAAATGTTCTGGAAGAATTTCAGAAACGGGTTGAGAAGACCACTGATTTTGTTGGGCTAATTGAGCAGAATGCTTTCTTTGCTCGTTTATGCGATCTACCGAACTATTATGTAATAGTTGAGTATGAAAGTCATAGAAGACATAAAGCCAGTAACCAGACCAATCACTTGCTCTTAAGTATTCAAGGTATTGGGGTGTGGCTTTGGAGTCAAAGGGAAGTTCTTTGAGGCGAAAAAACTTAAACTGACCTTTGGTTGTAATGTTGTCTGTTTCCCATTCTTTACCTTCGAGGATGCGTGCTTTAGCAGTTAGATTCTCAATTTGTGTTTTTTTGGTTGCACACTGATAATCGTCATTGAGAGGGTTCGATAGCCAGGCAGTTATGAATTCGTCTCGAAGGATTTGCAGGAATAATTCGGTGTGCTTGGGAAAATTAAAGGAACGTTTCTCTGCTTCCGCTTTAGTTTTGAGTATAGAGAATCCTGCTTCAATTAGGCGATAGCGAGCTAGATTAATTTCAGTGCTGCGAATTAGATTTCTGACGGATTTATAGGGTAAATGGCGACAGAAAAGTCCTCTTCGGTCAAATTTGTCTAGTGATGCTAAAAATTGTTGGCGACATTCAGGAGTTAATTGAAGAGATTTTAGAAGTTTCTCAACCTCTTTGTCTTTTGCTTCTGCTGAATCTAAAAGTCTTTCGATGCAGTTGGGTTTTAGTTTCAGGGAATTGGCAATTTCAGTAGATCGAAAAAATTTCTATAAACTTTACGAGATGAGGTTTTTAGGCGATGACCTTGTTGAACAAAGATCCTTTTGTATCAGCGTTTAACGTGATCGAATTCAAAATTAGCGATCGCCATTTGATATTTGAG